>JACCTI010000114.1 GCA_013812515.1 Chthoniobacterales bacterium | reverse complement strand
CCGTAAACACCGGCCGTGCCGCCGTGCTCTTGGGCCACTTTCTTCAAGAGCGCTGGCGCTGCGGACGCGGTGTCGGGATCGAGCGTAATCATCATGCAGCGGGGATCGCGTTCCAGAAGGGAGATGACGACCTCTGACCCAATGCGGATTGATCGACCGACGAACTCGTCCTCAGCGAAACCGCCGGAGGACGCGAGATCCAGGTAGATGTTTGCGCGGAAACGCCGCTTATCGCATGACAGGCCGGTCTCTTCGGACAGTTTTGCCACTGTTTGAAGACTGAAGAGCGAAATCGGATGGCAATCGGTCAGCGCGCGTTCGGAGCGCATGAGACTGAGGTGGTGTTTCTCGTCGATACGGTGACGCAGCCTCTCGGTCAGCGCGGGATCATCAATCGCGAGCCTTTCTCCCGTCGGCGTCTCCACATCCACGCTTGGTTCCAGCGCGCCACTGTTTAGAGGCTGACGAAAGCGGGGCCGATACTTCAGCATCTCGTGCTGTTCCCGTGCGGTGAAGTAAGGAAAGTCCGCGCGCGCGGCCGAACTTCGGAAGGCGAAAACGCGATCGCCGCGCACACCTGAGAGGCCGGCGTAAATCTCGTCCAGTTCTTCGCCGCGCATACTCTTGACGGGGTAACGCCAGAGGCTCTCGACCGTTCCGATGTTCGCCATGTTCTTGTCTCACTTACTTCCGAGATGCTGAAGTGGCGATGCCAAAGTTCACTCCGTTTTCCGGATTCTTGCCACTGGTGCGCTTGGTTTCGTTAGCCCATTATTCGCGATGAACGATCCGCGGTTCGTCCCTGCGCCTGCAATCGAGCGCCGCTCAGACGACGAGCTGCTGGAGCGGGCACGGGAATTTTACGTGGCAATGCAACGGCGGCGCACAGTCCGCGATTTCTCCAGCCGGACGGTGCCGCGTGAAATTATCGATTATTGCATCCGCGCTGCCGGAACGGCGCCGAACGGAGCGAACTTACAGCCCTGGCATTTTGTGGCGGTGAGCGATTCGGCCGTAAAGCGTGAGATCCGCGTCGCGGCCGAAGAGGAGGAGAAAGATTTCTACGAGGAACGTGCGCCAGCGGCCTGGCTGGAAGCGCTGGCGCCACTGGGAACCGACTCGCGGAAGCCGTTCCTGGAGATTGCGCCGTGGCTGATCGCAATCTTCGCGCAGCCATTCCGCATCCTGCCGGACGGCACCCGTTCGAAGACCTATTACGCGATCGAATCAGTGGGAATCGCGACCGGAATTCTGATCACAGCAGTTCACTCGTGCGGTCTGGCTGCTTTGACTCACACGCCCAGCCCGATGGGATTCCTGAACCGGATCCTCGGCCGTCCTTCGCACGAAAAGCCGTTTCTGCTTCTCGTGGTCGGCCATCCGGCCGAGGGCGCGCTCGTTCCGGACATCTCGCGAAAACCGCTCGCCGAGATCAGCTCGTTTGTCCCTTAACCTTTAGACTACGTCTTCCCTGTCGCGGCAACCCTGCGGGTTGCAGACCACGACTGGTCTTTTCACTCTGGCCGCGTGGCGAGACCGTCATTTCTCCAGGGAGTGTAACTTGATATCAGCCACAGCGCAGTCTGGGGCGAGGAGCCCACGCGCCTCCGCCTGCTAGTTGCGGCGCCTCGCTGCATGAATTTTCTCTGGAAACCCGCACGCCCGGGGGAGCATTCGCGTTACGCGTGGGAAAAGGCGCTCTGGAAGTTCGCGCTGGAGGGCGCCAGCGCCAGCTGCACCCGCGGCGGCTGCGCTCCCTAACTCGCGCGAACCGCCAAACCGCCCGTGCTTTTGTTACGTGCACTAGAGCTTCAGAATTGGCACGATCTCGGTTTGGATCGGCTGGCCTGTGACTTCTATGTCGTCGTTACCCACGTAAACATCGATTTCCGAGCGAACACCGAATTTGCCGGGCAGGTAAATCCCCGGCTCGATCGAGAAACAAACTCCTGCCGTAATCCGCCGCGAATCGCGCGTCTCGAAGTTATCGATGTTAACGCCGTTGCCGTGCACTTCTTCGCCGATCGAATGGCCGGTTCGATGGGTGAAGTATTCTCCGTAACCCGCGCGGGTAATTACGCCACGCGAAACATCGTCGACATCCGCGCCGCGGATCGATTTACCGACGCGAACGGCCGCGCGCACAAATTCAACCGCCGCGTCGCGCGCTTCCCGAACGATGTTGAAGACGCGCGCGTATTCGTCCGGAACCCTCTCTCCAACGAAGCCGGTCCAGGTTTGATCGGTGAAGACTGCGCCGGGTTGGCGGAGCTTCGAGGCGAGATCGAGCAGGACGAAGTCGCCGCGCCTGATCGGCAAGGCTGTTTCGCGCTTCGGCGTATAGTGCGGATTCGCCGTGTTGGCATTCACGGAAACAATCGCGTCCGCGTTCTCGCCGCCCATGCCTTCCTCCTGCCAACGCCGGAGAATGAATTGCTCGATGTCGTATTCCGTCGTGGGCTCTTCCGCATGAATACGGCGCGCGATTTCGCCGAAGGCGTCGAGAAAAATCCGGCGCATCTTGTCGGACGCCTCGATGTGCGTCTGCAATTGCTCGGGTGACCAGACCGCCTCGAATTGCTGCACGAGCTCGGCGCTCGTGGTGACTTCCGCACCTAACGAGCGAATCAGTTCAATCGTGCCCGCGTCAACGCGGGACATGTAGGGCACATCGCCCATGGGCGAATACTGCATCGCGATGCGGGGCTTTTCCTTTCCCGCAGCGACCGTGTCGCGGAGGCGCGCATGGAGTTCTTTCCAACTGCTGTATTCAAGGCGTGTTCCCGGAAGTGTATCGAGTTTCGCGGGTTCGATGCGGTGCACGATCTTCGTGCACTCGCCTGTTGGCGGGATGTAGTAGAACCAGCGACGCGAGCCGACCGCGTGCTGGTCGAGCTTCAGAATGCGCAAAGCGAGAGGGTCGCTCCCGCGGAAATCGTAGAAGAGCCAACCGTCGAGCTTGGCGGCGCGGAGGGCGCTCTGGATCTCCGCGACCCGGTTCTCCGAGGAGAGGGCAGCGCGCATTTGCACCAAAGGAGAAACCAAGGCGGCGATGCTCGTCAGGAAAAACAATCGCTGACACTTCATCCGCGCGAGGCTAGGCGGCGGCGGGAGCGTTGGCAATTACAGGATGGTCGCTTTCGGGAACGAAGGGAATCAGTCGCGATGTAGCCCGCGGGCTATAGAAGTAGTCTGGTTTTGTTGAGAAGCTGAAGCGACAAACATTCCGTGACGTGCAAAGGCCGCTTGTTGTAGAAACGGCGCTCTGTCGCCGTTCTGCGCGCAGCGCGCGAGATACGGGTTGCGCCTCGACGCAGCGAGGCGACTACAACAGCTTTTGAACCAAGCTAAGCAGTCTCAAAAGCTCTGTAGCGGCGATCTGTAACCGCCGAATCGTGGACGCTGCCCAATGAGAAGGCGTTCATTGAGCGCCGCTACAACGCGACTTCGCAATCGGGAAGAAGAAATGCCAGGGAAGCGCCCTCATCCCAACCTTCTCCCCCAAGGAGAAGGATCCTCCGAAGTAAGTGGTAACAAATGGCCGCTCTGAGACCCCTCTCCCGCTGGGGCGGTCAGTGCCAGTTGCGGTGTGCGCTGTCGTCACCGCACCTCCCCGATCGGGCTGAGACAACGGACGCTCGAACGGCCGCTCTTGAGAATGCCTCTCCCAGTAGGAAAGGTAAGGGTGAGGGCGCTTCGGACTTTGCAACCACTTCCGGCCATAAGGCACAGCTTCTTGACGAAGCCTGTGGCTTTGTGCGGAGATGCGAATTCGCATAATGAGTTACCCCGCCAGAGCGTTGACCACTTTCCTGCTAACCCTCATGGCTGCGCCTTTCGCGAACGCCGCCCGCGGTCCAGCTCCTGTCTTCGCCGTGTCGGCGAGTGACCGAGCACTGACGACGCGGCTCGTTGCACTCTCTCCGAGCGTCGATGTGAACGAGGCTCGCCAGGTCGCGTACGTCGCGTACACGACCGGGCGGGAACTGGCGCGAGAGTGGCAGGTAGTCTGGCCGCCGGGTTATCAAAACTTCCTCGTTCACCAGGGAAAGAGAAAAGGAGGTCTCTGTTTTCAGTGGGCCGCGGAGCTCTTGGCGCGTCTCGATGCGCTGAAACCGCGGTCCCTCGAGCTGCACTGGGCGGAATCGTTCGCGGGAACTTTCAGCGAGCACAATGTCATTGTCGTGACGGCGAAAGACCAACCGTTTGCGCGCGGCATCCTTTTAGACAATTGGCGCTACTCGGGGCGGCT
>JACCTI010000113.1 GCA_013812515.1 Chthoniobacterales bacterium | reverse complement strand
CAGAGCTTCGCTTCCGCCGCTTTCGCACTGGCGGCATAACGATCCCTGACAGCTGCTTCTGCGTTTAGCGTGTTCATGGTTCAAGCTGAGGTCACTGGACAGCGCATCCGGCGGAGCCGGCTGGCTGAATATGATTTCCCGCTAATAGAAAATGGGAGCCATCAAGGCAAGTGTTTTCGCACAGTCGGGAATGGGACCGCTAACGCAGCTCGGTTATGTCCGCAAGCGTACCAACCTGTCGCCCCTCCGTAGCAGTCGCGCAGCGCGCCGCCACAGCGGCGTGGCTACACCTCAGTTGCGATGACACGAAAAGGAGTCCGCGATAAGCCCCGCGCTTTCACCCCTTGCGCGTCCCGGAGCTACCGGTTTCTCGCAGGGTTTCGATCGGGGTAGGGAGGGACCGGCGGGAGATCGGCCGGCTTGCTCTTCATCTCATTGACGACTTCTTCGATCGCACGGTTCAGTTGCTCATCTTCCCCGCGAAATTCTTTCCCTGGATCGTTGTCGACGACAATGTCCGGATCAACGCCGCGGCCCTCAATCACCCATTCTTTGCCATCTCTTGAATACGGCGCGAACTCCGGCCGATTGAGCACGCCGCCATCAGTGAGCGGAAGCGCATTACGGATTCCAACCACACCACCCCAGGTGCGTTTGCCAATCAACTTGCCGAGGCCCATGGCCCGGAACCGGAACGGGAAGATGTCGCCGTCCGACGCGGAGAATTCGTTGATCAACGTCACCATCGGTCCGAGGAATGTCTGGGAGGGATTCGTCTGCGGGAGGCCGTTGCGCGCGATCTCCACCATGACGAGGGCGCGGCGCAGGCGCTCGATCACGAGGGGCGAAACGAAACCGCCGCCGTTGCCGCGTACGTCGATGATGAGGCCCTTCTTGTGGATCTGTGGGAAGTACAACTTCGTAAATTCGTTTAGCCCCGGCTGCCCCATGTCGGGGATGTGCAGATATCCAACCTGCCCGTTCGTTTTCTTCGTCACTTCCTCGATGTTCTTCTGCACCCAAGCGAGGTAATAGAGCGGTGCTTCGTCCGCGGTCGGGACTACCGTCACGTCGCGGGCCCCGTCGTCGCTCGGCTTCGAGTTCACGCGCAGGATGACTTGCTTATCGGCGGTGTTAATCAGCGCGTCATACAAGTTCGCGAGCATGGAAACGGGCGTGCCATTGACCGCGAGAATGTAGTCGCCCGGCTTCAGGTTCACGCCGATCCCGGTGAGTGGCGAGCGCGTGTGCTTGTCCCAATTCTCGCCGGGCAGAATGCGCTCAATCCGGTAGGCCTTCGTGGCCGGGTCGCGCGAGAACTCTGCGCCTAACAAGCCAAGCTTGATGCGCGGAGTCTCCGGGCGCTCCCCGCCGCCGACGTAGGCGTGACCGTTGTTCAACTCACCGATCAGTTCGCCGAGCAGATAGGTGAGATCGTTGCGATGGTTCACGAACGGCAGCAGCGCAGCGTATTTGTCGCGCATCGCCTTCCAATCGATGCCGTTCATGTTCGGCGCGTAGAAGAAGTCGCGCATCTGCCGCCAGGCTTCGAAGTAGATCTGGTTCCACTCCGCATGCCGATCCAGCTGCAGGTCGAGGCTGCCGGACTTCAAGACGTGATCCTTCGTGTCGAGCTTGTCCTTCGGCAGATCAACGATTGCGTAATCCTTGTCGACTTTGACCATCATTTTCTTGCCGTCGAACGTGATCTGATAGCTGTTCACGTCGCCGAGAACGGTCTCCTTGCGCTCGCCGACGTTGTAGACACAAAGGTGCGATTTGCGCTTGTCCGGTCCGGCATCGTCATCGTCGTCGCCCTGGTTGTCAGCGCTCGTCCGTCGCAGATAAAAGATGCGGCCCTCCACAACTCTGATGTCGTTGTATTCGCCGGGCACCACCTCCAAGCCAATGATCCGGTCCCGCAGACCATCCGCATCCACTCTCGTCGGCTGCGGCGGTTTCGGCGGCGCGTCCTTCGCGTCCGGCTTCTTTGGTTCCGGACTGGCCGGCTTCTTGTCCTCGGCCGCTTTATCTTTCTCCTTTTTGTCTCCCAGGCCGACTTCATCGCTGCGGGGTCCTAATGGGTTCTCCGTGTCCTTTGCCAGCGCGACGATGTAGATGCGTTCCATGTCGCGATAGACGTTCGAGAATTCCGCCGCGCCGAACGTCGGCTTGAAGTCGCGCGCGGAGCTGAGCAGGAGAAACTTGCCGTCGTCGCTGAAGACAGACTTGCTCGACGAATACCAGTCGTCCGTCACCGGGATCTGCTTTTTGTCCGCGATCGAAAAGAGATAAACTTTCGAGAAGTTATTTTCCTCCGGCCGTCCCCAGGTGATCCACTGGCTGTCGGGCGACCAATCGTACGATTCGATCTCGCCGAACTTGTCCTGGTCGACTTGCGTGACGGTTTTCGTGGTTACATCGACGTAGCGTAGCCGTTGCAGGCGATCACTCCAGAGGAGCTTCTTGCTGTCGGGCGACCAGACGGCCTGGTAGAAATAGGTATCCGCGCCGCTCGTTAACTGGACGGGCTCTCCCTTGCCATCCTGCGAACGTATATATAGCTCGTTCTCACCGGTCGCGTCGGAGTTGTAAGCGATCCACTTACCGTCTGGCGACCAAATGGCGTCGCGCTCGTGCACGTTCGAGGTCTTCGAGAGGTTACGCGGAGTTCCGTCTTTCGCCGGGACAGAGAAAAGGTCACCTCGCGCTACCGTGATCACGCGTTCCCCATCCGGTGCGATGTTCACCGACTGGACGTGCTTCGCGGCGTCGACTAAACCGGCACGGCCCGAAGCCAGATCTTCCTTGATCGAGATCGGCACCTGCACCGTCTGGCCGCTCGCGAGATCGTAACGCCAAATGTAACCGGCTTGCTCGAAGACGATCGCGTCCTTCCCGATCGATGGGAATTTAATGTCGTAATCCTTGTAGTTCGTGAGCTGCCTGGTCTCCTTCGACGAGAGATCGGTCGAGAACAGATTCATGCGACCGTCGCGATCGGAGATGAAGTAGATGCGGTTGTCCGGCCCCCACATCGGACAGATGTCCTGCGCCTCGTCGTTCGTCAGGTTTTCGGTTTGTCCCGTCTTGAAATCGTGAATCCAAATGTCGTCAGCCATCCCGCCGCGGTAATGCTTCCAGGTGCGGAACTCGCGGAAGACGCGGTTGAAGGCCAGCTTCGAATCATCCGGCGAATAGGAGGCGAATCCGCCGCGTGGAAAGGGCAATTGCTGCGGCAGCTCCGCATCCATTCCGACGGCGTAGAGCGCGCCGTTGAAAGCGTTAAACGACTTCATGCGCGAGCGGAAGACAACGAGCGGTTTGGTGTTTTGCCAGGTCATCACCAGATTGTTCGGGCCCATCCGATCGGAAATGTCATCGCGAGCGAGCGTGGCAGTCGTGGTCAGGCGCTTCGGCACGCCGCCTTCGCCCGGCATGACGTAGACTTCCGTATTACCGTCGTAGTGCGAAGTGAAAGCGAGCTGCCTTCCATCCGGGGAGAAGCGCGGGAAGGACGTGTATCCCGGACCGCTCGTTAGGCGACGCGCCACCCCGCCCTCTTTCGCGACCGTGTAAAGCTCGCCCGCGTAGCAGAAGACAATCTGCGGCCCATTCGTCGTCGGAAACCGGAGCAGCCTCGTGGAGTTGTCAGGCGTTTGCCCGAAGGCGGAGAAAACAGAGAGGAAGCAGGTAGCGATAAGGGCGAAAAGGGAATTAAAGCGAGCCATGGCCACCAAAAATCCAAAGCAAATCTGCCGACGCAACAGAATTTCAGCCCTTCAGGGCCTACTTCGAACCAAGTGCGCTCACTTCGCCAGGATGATACTTGCGCCAGTAACGCAGCGCCGCCGCCACGGCCATGTAGCTAGGGTCAGCGCATTCGTAGTCGCGCACCAGCTCGTCGTCCGCGCCTTTCGCGCGCAAATCCGCCGCCTCGTATTCCGCAAACGCGGGGATCAGTTGCGGTTCCTCATCGCCATGACGAAGGCGATCGCGGAACCACTCGGCCCAGCGGTGCACGCGTTCGTCCAATACATCGAGGTGCGTGGCGATGGAATCTGTCACCCGGCCGAAGTGCGGCAGGTAAAGGTTCGCCGGACGTAATACGCGAATGCGCGCGATCGATTGGTGCCACGATTCGACGTGAAGTTCCGGCGGAACAAAAGGCGGAATCGGCGGGCCCTTTCCCAGCCGCACGCCGGCGATGTCGCCGCCAAACACGTTATCTTCCCAGTGGTAAACATGATGATGACTGGCGTGACCGGGAGTCTCCAACGCACGCACCTCGCTGGAGCCGACGCGGACAATTTCCATGTCTTCGAGAATGCGGATGCTCTGCTCCGCCACGGGCGCGATGCGACCCCACAACGTCTCCATGTTGTCGCCAAAAATGCGAGTGGCGGAGGCAACGAGCTTCGCGGGATCGATCAGATGACCTGCACCGCGCCGGTGGACGTAAATTTTTGCGCCCAGCACCGCGAAGCGCCACGCCGCGCCCGCATGATCGAAATGGATGTGGCTCAAGAAGACGTGGCGCACGTCCCTGACATCGAAGCCAATTCTTCGGAGCGCGGAGGCGACGTTCTCAAAGTTCGACTCTGCTCCAGTGTCGAACAAGGCCAGCTCGCCGCCGAACTCAACCGCAGTGGCAGCAATGATGCCGGGGCGGCCGAGCTGCATCGTGTCGATGACGTGAACCACAGCTCACAGTGTTCACCGGAATCTCGCAGCGAGAAAGCGCAGATGCCCGCGTGCGCATCGCAGAATGCGGGACGCATCGTTGCGTTGCGGGACGATTCCTTCGTATGAGCGACAAAGACGAAAAGAAAGAGCACAAGCAGGAAACGCAGGCGATCGCCGATCAGCCGCAGGAAGAATTCATTAGCCCGGAGAACATCCCATCGCGGTCGGAAACGCCACTACCAGATCCTCCAGCCGAGGAGACGGGCGGAGGGCGTCAGTAAATCAGGCCGAATGATTTCGTCTTCTTGAAGATTGCGGCGTCCGGCGCGACGCTCTCCGCATGAAAGCCATCCGAACGTCTCTTCTTTTGCTTCCCGCCCTTCTCGTTGCCACCTCTCCGCTGCTCGCGCAGGACAGGCAGCCCGTGAGTCCGCATGAGACGGTGAACGCGACCATCGGCAGCAACGACATCAGTGTCGCTTACGGGCGTCCATATTCGAAGGACCCGAAGAGCGGCGAGAAGCGGAAGATCTGGGGCACGCTGGTCCCTTACGGCAAAGTCTGGCGGATGGGTGCCGATGAAGCCACTCTCTTAACTACGGAAGAGGCGATCGATCTTGGCGGCACCGCGATTCCTGCCGGTACTTATTCGCTCTTCCTGCAGCCAGAAGAGCAGGGCGGAGCCAAGCTGATCGTGAACAAACAGACTGGCCAATGGGGCACGAAGTACGATGAAAAGCAGGACCTCGCACGGATCGAGCTAAAGAAAGAGGCTGCTCCAGCGCCGGCGGATCAGTTCACAATCTCGATCGAGAAAAGCGGCGACGACGGCGGCATGCTCAAGATGACTTGGGAAGACGCACAGTACTCCGTGGCGTTCCGCAACAAGTAAATTGCACCCTGTGCGCCGCGGGGGATCGCACCTGAGTGAACGGAAGCCAGCGTAGACCGGCCGGAAATCGTTTTCGGCCGATGCTGTAGTTCACAAGGTCTTTCGCATCGGCACAAAATTGATAGCGACCTTTTCGCCGATGGTGAACGTCCGCGCCGGCTCGGCTTCGTAGCCGCAAGCGCGATAGAAATCGACGCCCGGTAGCGTCGACATCAGCTCTGCGGACCGATGCCCGCGAGCTCTCGCTTCATTTTCGCACCGCGCGAGCAGGACGCAGCCGACCCCCGTCCGGGCAGCTCCTGGATGAACGAAGAAGGCGCGGATTCTCGCGGGGTCCATACAGGGCTCGGAGAACGGAGCGTCGCGTGCGGCATACTGATCGCCGCCGAAGAGTTTCCGCCGTTGACTCCAGCCGCCGCAGCCCACAATCCGGTTCTCGGTTTCCGCGACGAAGTACGTGCCGTCGCTAATCAAAGTTGTATCAACGCCGAAGATGTGCGCGATCGCGGCTTCGATTTGCTGGTCGTCGTAATAGCCGCGGCTGAGCTTGCGCGCGGAGACGACGATCAGTTGTTCAATGCAAGGGATGTCGACAACGGTGGCTACGCGGACGTCGAATCGCTGATCAGCTTTCATTTTATTGCGCCGCACTTTCACCGGTTTCTGCCCTAACGAGCGATTGATCAAAACACATATCCTTTCGTTCTGGTAAGGATTGATGCGCACCGACGTGCTGAAGCTTTTCCCCAGCTGGCACGACGTTCTCCGGATGCGCGGTCGACACGAAGTCATAGCAGCGTCGGGGATCACCTTAATCGTGGTGTGCGCTGCATCTGGTCTGTTATGTTCCCGTCGTCAG
>JACCTI010000082.1 GCA_013812515.1 Chthoniobacterales bacterium | reverse complement strand
TCCTCGTATCTTTCGATGAGGACGGCGAGCACATCCATGAGCGAGGCGAGCGGATGGTCTTCATCCTCACCGACTTCCTCGGTCAGATGATCGAGCAACTCGACCAGTTCGCGATACTCGGTCTCTGTATGCGGCACCCGCACGGCGCGCGAGAGCGGCGGCCAAGCTTTTGTCATTTGTTCGAATTCGAGAGCAGACATCTTATTGCTTCCACTTCCCTTTGTCGTAATCCTCGTGCGTCAGCACGTGCCGGATGTAAATCTTGCCCCGATTAGAATGCACAGCGGCAATCAGTCGAACTTTGTTCCCGCCGATATCGAAGACGGTGAACTTTCCGACCACATCGGCGTGAGGAAACGTCTGGCGCAATTGAACGAAGTTCGCGAAGCGCGCCTTGCGCATGATCGTGTACCAGTGCGCGAGCGCTGATCTCGTGTCCGGGTAATTCGCGGCGAAATCGTTAAGGCGCTTTCTGGTGATGACATGCATTGTTTCCCTGCGACGAGGCTCTCGCCTGCCGCGTCGGACACGAAGTGCTCTCAGCGGCCCCCGCTCTACAGAACAAAAAATCAGCCGAGGCCATGTCAAACCTTGCGAACTTTCGACTAGGTCGATCGCGTTAAATCAGGCCGTGGACTACATCACGGGGAACTTCGACCAGCCGTTACCGCTCGAGGATGGCGGGGCTGCCTGTTTCTCGCCCCTACAACGCCAGCTCTGATTGGCGCGTGACGCTCGCCTTCGCATCCTCTTCCCGCACTTCCTGGAGAACGGATTTCAGCTCCCACTTCTCCAGCGCCTCGATGAGCGCGCGGTAATCCGGCGCAATTTGCAGGTCCTCGAGCGAGATCGGCAACTCCGTGTCGCAATCCAGCTCCACCATCTTGCGATTCTGCATGATCTGCTCGCGCGCCGCGATCAGCTTCTCGCGGCTGCGAGGACTTTTCACAGCCTTGAGGTTGTTCAGGAGCGCATCGAGTCCGCCATGCTCCTTGATCAAAGCGGCCGCCGCTTTGCGGCCAATGCCGGCTCCCGGGATGTTATCGACTGAGTCGCCTGCGATCGCGAGGACATCGCCGATCATCGCCGGCGGCACATCCCATTTTGCCAGAACTTCGGGCTCCCCGAGAAGCGCATACGTATCCTTCGGTGAAGCGAGATCTGCCTTTGCCGTCGTGTAGACTTTGATCTCCTCATTCACGAGCTGGAACAAGTCCTTGTCGTTCGTCGCGAGAATAACTTCGTAGCCGCGCTTCGCCGCCGCCATCGCGTAGCAGCCCATCAAGTCGTCGGCCTCGGTGTTCGGGAGCGAGATATTTTTGAAACCCATCAATCCGGTGAGCTGACCCCGGATGAGATCGAGCTGCGGAATCATCGGCAGCGGCATTTCTTTGCGCGTTTCTTTGTAGGCGGGTTGCAACTCGACGCGCTTTTGCGGCAGCCCTTCGTCCCAAAAAACCGCGCCCATCTCCGGCTGAACATCCTTCAGCATTCGTCGAACCGTCTTGGCAAACCCGAGGATCGCGTTCGTCGGTTCGCCACGGGAATTGCTCAGCGCCGGTAAGGCGAAAAAAGACCGGTATACGTAGTAATGCCCGTCGATCAGAAGCAGCTTCACGCGGTCACCCTAGCCGAATGCCGATGGCCTTCACCGTTTTTCGACCGCCGAGCTGCTAGTCTTTCGGGAGGTTCGCCACTAAAGGTCTCTATGGCAGAAGAGTGGTTCGTTCGCGTGCAGGAGAAGGAGTATGGGCCCGTCGATGTGGAGACGTTACGCGAATGGCAATCCGAAGGGCGGCTGATCCCGGAGAACCCGGTCCGCGCAGCGTCAGAAGTGGATTGGATGACGGCGAGGGAAATCCCCGGCCTCTTCGGCGGGGCGGACCTTTGTGCGAAAGAAATCGTCGAGTCGCCGGAGCTGGCTCAGCGCCGCAGCTTTGCCGGGATTGTCGCGGAGACTTGCCGGATCTATGCGCGCGGTTTTCTGCAATTCTCCGCCCTGGCGTTGCTCGTCGGCATTCCGTTGCTCGGCTTTCAACTTAGTTTTGCCTACATCCATTACGTGGAGGGCGAGCCCGTCAGCGCGACAACGCGCATCGCAAGTGTCCTCGCGATCCTGTTCGCCGCCGCTGTTCTGGTGAGCTGGCCAATCTTCGTTGCCGGCCTGCAATTTGCCGCCGGAGAAAACGCAGCGGGACGACCTGCGCGGCTGGGCGAAATCTTGCGACGCGCGGTGAATCACTGGCCGCGGGTCGCACGGCTCTCGCTCCTTGTTTACGGCAGCTACATATTTTGGACGGCGCTTCCGCTCCTTTTAATTCTGACACTCGCGGGCGTGCCCTCGGTCTGGTTGATCCTGCTCGCGCTGCTCCTACTGGCATTTCAGGTCTACATGGCGGGGCGGCTGTTCGTGAACTTCATGTTCTGGCAGCAATCGAGCACCCTTGGCGGGCTCGAGGGAGCAGCGGCGTTGGTGGAAAGCCGGGAACTAGCGCGCAGCCGGCGCGACGCGCCCCGTTTCCAACGGCCGCTCTGGCGCGGCGCGATCCTCGCTTCAATCTGGCTCGTGATCTTGCTTTTGTTTAGTGCCGCGCTGGAGATGCCGTTTGTGGCCGTCCGGCTTCAGGGCATCACGAACTTCGAGCAAGCATACGCAACCATGATGCAGCTTGCCCAAGCACCGACGCCGGACGCGATGGCGATCGCGAGCACTGTGCTGAGCAGTCTCCTGCACACGATTCTGCGGCCACTGCTGGGAATTGCGTTTGTGGTGCTCTACTTCGACGCCAAAGGCGGCTGAGGGGAACAAGCTTCGAGGAAGCTGTGAGAGCATTTCACTCGTCCGCGCCGCCCGGGTCAACGCCCCCGGCTGCAATTTCCTCGCTCGTTAGGCGGCAACAAGGAAAGCGGCTTCGGCCCCGAAGGTGGCGTGCACGGACTGCTGCCGTATCTCGAACTCCGCTACAACGCTCGTGGAAGTTCAGCTTTCGCTCGTTAGGCAGGAACGCCCCGTGGCTCTCGGCGAGCGCAGCGTTCGTGGAAAACGGCACGAGCACGCTGGCACGTGAATTCTTTCCGGCGAAGGCTGCGGGTTATCCCCGCGAACATTCGGCTGCACGCGGAAAACGCTCAGCGCGTCGCGGTCAGCTGCGAGATCGCGATATCGAGCTTCTGAAAGTTCACCGGTTTAGTTAGATGCTCGCCGAAGCCAGCCGCCTTGCTTCGGGCATCCTCCTGCGTCCCGAACCCGGAGAGCGCGAGCGCGGGTGTGTCGCAAAACTCGCGCACCTTTGCGAGCAGATCGAACCGGTGCCATCCGGCAACCCGATGTCGGAGATCAGCAGGTCGAATTTCTCCCGGCGGAGCGCTTCGAGTGCGGAGCTGATGGAATTAGCTGTCTACGCGGCATGGGTGGCGAACATTCCGATTGTGCCAAACTTTCGTGAACGAAGCCGCGACGAGGCCAGTGAATGAGAATGTGATCTTTTGGCGGAACGTGAGTACCCGCTGATCTTGCGCGAGGTGGATTGCAGCGGGCTGCCGTTTCTCGACCCGAAAAGATCCACGTCGAAGCAGCGGTTGATGAGATGGTGAGCCAAATGCGCATTGCTGTTGTTGGAGCAGGTGCGGTGGGGAGCTACTTCGGAGGGCGCCTCGCGCAGGCCGGGAACGAGGTCGTGTTTCTGGCGCGCGGGAAGCATTTGGAAGCGCTTCGTGCGCGAGCGTTGCGCGTGGAGAGCATTAAAGGCGGTTTCGAAGTGAGGGTGCGGGCGACGAACGCAGCGGAAGAGATCGGGCGGGTGGACGCGATCCTGGTCGCGGTGAAGGCTTGGCAAGTTACGGAAGCGGCGGAGTCGATCCGAGCCATGATCGATGCCGAGTCAGTGGTGGTGCCGTTGCAAAATGGCGTCGAAGCGCCGGCGCAACTGACCAGCGTGCTCGGGCCTGAACGCGTAACGGGAGGATTGTGCAAAATCATCGCCTACATGGCAGGTCCAGGGCATGTCCGGCATTCCGGTGCGGAACCCTTCGTTGCCTTCGGAGAATTCGATCCTGCGGCTCGTATGCAAGGAAGATTGAAGGGTGACGCTCCCGTCGTGGCTTCGCATTCCGAAGCAAGATTCAGCAGGGAGGGAGCAGAGCCCGTCGGACAGTTGAGTGAACGCCTCAAGGAATTGCGCCATGCGTTTGTGCGCGCGGGAGTGACCTGCGAGATCACGCCGGAAATCACCGGGCGATGTGGGAGAAGTTCATCTTCATCGCGTCGATCAGCGGGGTGGGCGCGGTTACGCGACTGCGCGTTGGCGACCTCCGCGCGGGCGCGGAGTCGCGGGCTCAGCTGGTATCGGCTATTCGCGAGATGGTGGCAGTCGCGCGCGCTTACAAAACCGCGCTGCCTGGCGAGATCGTAGAGCGAACCTTGGGATACGTCGACAGCTTGCCCGGTGACGGGACCTCCTCGATGCAGCGCGACATCATGGACGGTTTGCCCTCCGAATTGGAGGCGCAGAACGGAGCAGTCGTTAGGCTAGGCCGCGTAGTCGGCATTCTCACGCCAACACATGAGGCAATTTACGCGGCGTTGCTTCCACTGGAAAACCGGGCTCGCGGGTTGTAGCCTCCGCTGTTTTCAGCGAACCGCCCTGGAGCAGTGCGCTTACCGCGCGAGGACGACGTCTTTTTTAGTCCAGGCGTGCGTGCCCTGGCAGTGCGGACAAGGGACTTTGTGCTCTTTGAGCTTCGTGTCGCCCCACGATTCTTCTTCAACGGTTTGCCCAGTCGGCGTCAGTTTCGCGGTGGAAGGGCATCTCACTAGGATTCGTTTAATCATGGGGTCGGGTTTGGTTGGTTGAGGTGAGGAAAAACGGTGGCTGAAGCGACTACGATGCGCCCGCCGACTTTAGCCGAGTCTGTAAACGATACGAGCTTTGTCGACATCGTAAGGGGACATCTGGAGCTTCACACGATCACCGGTGGTAAGGCGGATGAAGCGTTTGCGCATTTTGCCCGAGATATGGGCGAGAACGGTATGATCGTTAGAAAGCTGGACGCGGAACATGGTGCCAGCCAGGACGGAAGTGATTTTCCCTTCGAGTTCGATAGCTTTTTCGGAATTCATATTTTTTGCAAAGCCGGCGCTCGGTTTGAAAGAGCGCCGGCTCGCGGGATCAAAAGCGCCTATTTACCAGCGCGAACCAGCAGCCTGCGGCCGCTCTTCCCGAGGGCGCGCTTCGTTCACGGTGAGAGTGCGTCCCTGCACTTCCTTGCCGTTGAATGCGGTCAAAGCCGCGTTGGCTTCCGTCGAGTCATTCATGGTGACAAACGCAAAGCCGCGGGAGCGGCCTGTGGTGCGATCCATCATGAGGGCGACGTCGGAGACTTTGCCATGTTGTTCGAACATATCCTGGAGATCATTTTCTGTCGTCTCGAAGGAGAGATTACCTACATACAATTTCATTTATGATTTTTTGGAGCAAAAACCTGCCAGCTACAGAGCCGTTCCCGAGA
>JACCTI010000053.1 GCA_013812515.1 Chthoniobacterales bacterium | reverse complement strand
GCGGTGCCGTTGATGCGTTCCATCTTCGGAAGTAGCGCGGTCAGGATTCCGATGAGCGGCAGGTAGGAACAGATTTGGAAGACAAACGGAATTCCGTGCCAGTCGGCCAGCGCGCCGAGAACCGCTGATCCTATCCCGGCTACCCCAAAGGCGAGACCAAAGAAAAGCCCCGCCATCAAGCCGACTTTCCCGGGCATCAATTCCTGCGCGTAAACGAGGATGGCGGAGAACGCAGAGGAAATGATTCCGCCGATGATGACGCTCAGGATTCCGACCCATAGCAGATTCGCGTATGGCAGGGCGATCGCGAACGGCGCGGCGCCAAGAATGGAAGCCCAGATCACTGCTTTGCGTCCAATGCGATCGCCGATCGGTCCACCGAGGAAGGTGCCGGCGGCAATCGCGAAAAGAAAAAGGAAGAGATGCAGCTGCGCGTTCTTCACGGAGAGGCCGAACTTCTCCATAAGGAAAAACGTGTAATAGCTGCTCATGCTGGCGAGGTAGAAGTATTTCGAGAAGACGAGAGTGATGAGCACGCCTAACGAGAGGATGACGTGCTGGCGTGGGACTGAATGCGCGCGGCTTTGCCTTCCGCCGTGGGGCGGACTGGCCGCGGCATGGCGCGCGAGGCTCCTCCGATACCAGCGGCCGACCTGCGAGAGCACCACGATCCCGAGGAGCGCGAGGAGCGCGAACCAGAGGATGGCCCCCTGCCCTCGCGCGACCACGATGATCGCGGCCAGGAGCGGCCCCAGTGAGCTGCCAGCGTTTCCACCCACTTGAAAGAGCGACTGGGCGAAGCCGTGCCGGCCGCCAGAACTAAAATAGGCCACGCGCGACGCTTCCGGATGAAAGACGGACGAGCCAACCCCGACGAATGCCACCGCAACGAGAACGAGACCGAGCGTTCCGGCTAACGAGAGCAAAACCAGCCCGATCAGCGTGAAGCCCATCCCGATCGCGAGGGAAAATGGTTGCGGCCGTCGATCCGTGTAGAAGCCAACGAACGGCTGAAGAATGGAGGCGGTAAGCTGATTCGCAAGCGTGATGAAACCGATGTGGCGAAAGTCGAGATGGAGCGCGTCTTTCAGAATTGGATACACCGCCGGGATTAACGACTGAATCGTGTCGTTGAGCAGATGCGCGAAGCTGAGCGCGCTCAGAATGCCAAGAACAGGCGCCGTGGCAGTCGAAGCTGGATGAGACTCGGCGATACAAACGGGCGGACCGCTCGCGGGTGTTTCGACTTCGCTTTCCACAAACGATCTTCGGCTCGGTTTTTTCGCGCGTCGCCTCTTTCTTTTCCAACCCGTGCAGTTACGTGCTGCGAAGTGGCTTGCAAAGATGGGACGCGCCGGAACGTTGCGGAGAATGCTCGCTCGAAGGGAAAAACTCGGACCCGCGGCCGCTGATGGCCGGCTGATGGAATCGGCCGCGCAGAACATCTCCGCGTTGCTCCGGAGCGCGACGTCTGAGCTTTACGCCTCCTCGATCGATGAGCTCGCGGAGGCCGACGCCTGGAGCGAACTGAACGATCGCTTCTATAAGACTCTTGCGTTCGGCACGGGGGGCCTGCGCGGCCGGACAATCGGAAAAGTCGTGACACGCGCGGAGCGAGGCGCGGCCGGAGCTGACGCGCCGCCGGAATTTCCATGCGTCGGCACGAACGCGATGAATTATTACAACATCGCTCGGGCCACACGCGGCCTGGCCGCGTATCTGCATGATTGGTTCACCGCCGAGCGCATCAGCGGGAAACCGAAGATCGTGATTGCGCATGACACGCGCTTTTTCTCGCGGGAGTTCACCGAGCTGACGGCAAAAGTGGCCGCGGAGAATGGTTGCGACGCGTTTGTTTTCAGCGGACCGCGTTCGACGCCGGAGCTCTCCTTTGCGGTGCGGTACCTGGATGCGAGCGCGGGCATCGTGATCACCGCAAGTCACAACCCGCCGCATGACAACGGCTACAAAGTCTATTTCGCTGACGGAGCGCAAGTCGTGGAGCCGCACGCGAGCGGGATCATTGCGAAGGTGAACGCTGGAGGGACAGGCG
>JACCTI010000035.1 GCA_013812515.1 Chthoniobacterales bacterium | reverse complement strand
GAGCAGAAACATCGCCACGATGTAAAATCCGGAGACGATCGCGTTCTGAAAACCGTAGACCATCATGGAATAGACGTCGTAGCGGTTCAGCGGATCCACCTTGAGCAGAAGGAAACGCGGATCGGTCACGCGGACTGTAAAATGCGCGAGGTGATAAAGAATAAACGCGAGCACGAGCAGTCCACTGAGGGCCATCGAGCGCGACGCGAACGTCGCTTTGACGTGATTCTTGCGTGCGTACGGCGTGGGCCGCGCCCGGCGGTTATTCACCGCTAGCCAGATAGTGAAGTAGATGTGCAGGATGACCGTGATGAGCAGGAAGATGCGGACCATCCAGAGAAGTGGCCCAAGCGCCCGCAGATGCTCAGCGTAGCTGTTAACCCAATCGGGCCCGAGGAAGATTTGCAGGTTTCCGAGCAAATGCCCGATGATGAAAAAGATCAGAATCACGCCCGTAAGCGCGACGATAAACTTCTTGCCGATCGAGGAGCGATAGAAAGCGGTGAGCTGGGCCACTGGGACAATTGGGCCGCCGGTGCCGACGGATGGCCGAAACTAGAAGGCGCGTTCCGCCGGGTCAAGGGTAGCGCGCAAAGCGTGCTTCACGACGATGCGCGGGCCGCTCCATAACGCGTCGTCTCCGTTGAGGGGCATCCCGCGCGGACGAAGAAGTGACCACCACTCCGGCATTGACTTGAAAAGGAAATCGAAAGTCGATACGGGAAGGGCGCAGGCTGGAACGGGCCCTATCAGCTTCCGAGAACCATGATTCGTTTGTCGCAGATCTTTCAGCGTGGAGCGGGTCCGAAGCTGGCCGCGGCTCCATCCGATTTTCTCGACGTCTATCATGCGCCCACGATGGAAGCCCTTGGCGACAGCAGGGGGCTTTCGTTAGGCGATTGGGGAGTCGAAGATGCCGAGACTGTGGAGACGACGCCACGACTGATCCTCGGGATGCTTCGCGAGCGAAAGGAGTTGCGCCGGCGTTTCCCGCACGCGGTCTCGGGCGAAGGAGCGGCGTTTCGCGAATGGCTTCTGGCGTTTTGCGTGCGCGAGTTGAAGCTGGCGCCGGCCGCGCTCGCGAATATCTCAGCGGCCTTCGTCCCAGATCCGGCTGGTCCCGTGCGCGAGTTCTATTTGCACACGCCGGAAGTGCAGTGGCGCTATCCGCTCGGGCTGCTGCCGGTCGGGCAAAAGCGTTTCGCAAAATGGCTCATCGGTAAAAGTCGCGAGCAGCATCAACTCAGCGACGAGCAGATTCTCTGGTTTCTGCATGCGACCGCAGAGGACTTACCCAGATACATCGCGCTCACCTACCTGATCAATCCTGAATGGCAGGAGCGCTTTCCAGAAGGGGTCGGAAATCCCGTGGAACTGCTCGCCTGGTTGCGCCGCGCCTTTCGAAGCTATGGGGCATTTCGCACGGTCCGGGAGCTTCCATCCATCAAGAGCCCCGGCTCAACGCAATCGGCAAACACGCTCACCGGCGTCAACGTTCTAAGCCATTTCTGTTATCCTTCTGGAATCCAGCAGGCCGGGCTGGAGTTAAAATTTGCGCTCCAAGCGGCGGCGCTGCGCACTTCGTGCCGTGATGTGCCGGCCGGTGTTTACCCGGACTTATCCTCGCGGGAGCAGTGGCTCGGGATTGAGCCGTATCCCATCACGATCACGAACGTCGCGCCCGCCCCGCATTTCGCGGAGCGCTACCGCCGCGCCGGTCTCCTGCGGCGTGGCGGATTGCTGAACATCGCATATTGGGCGTGGGAGCTGGATTCCGTCCCGCCCGAGTGGCCGCAACTCGCCACATCGCTCGACGAGATTTGGGCGCCCACGCCATTTGTCTCGCAGGCGCTGCGGAGCGTGATGACCGTTCCCGTAATCGATATGCTGCCCGGCGTCGGAGTTCGCGAGGTGGAACAGGTCTCGCGCGAGGCGCTCGGTATCGCGGAGGACGAAGTTGTTTTCCTTTTCATGTTCGACATGCGCAGTGATTTTCAGCGCAAGAATCCCCTCGGAGTGGTGCGCGCATTTGAGCGCGCGTTTAGGCCCACGGACAAAGCAAGGCTCATCCTCAAAGTCAGCCGAGGAGCATCCGATCCCAAGAATCTTCAGCGTCTCCGAGACGCGATCGCGCAGAGCAGGGTCTTGTTGATCGACGAAGTTGTCTCGCGCGCAAAGGTCTTTGGTTACATAGCAATCTCCGACTGCGTGGTGTCTCTGCATCGCTCGGAAGGGTTCGGCCTGCTTCTGGCGGAGGCGATGCTGCTCAGGAAACCAGTGATCGCGACCAACTACTCCGGTAACACGGCCTTCATGAACCGCGAGAACAGTCTCCTGGTGGATTACGAGCTTGTCCCCGTAACGGGCAGCGGCCCCATCTATCGGCGGGGGCGACATTGGGCTGAGCCTTCGGTCGAGCACGCGGCTGAATACATGCGGCTCGTTTTTGAAAAAGGTGAAGAAGCCGAGGCCCTCGCTTTGCGCGGGAAAAGCGAGGCGTTGGAGCAGCTCTCGCCTGTTGCCGCGGGTAATAGAATGCGCGCACGCCTTGAAGAACTGTGGCGCCGCCGCGCCTCGGAGTAATCGAGAGCGACTGTCGGAAGGAGGCTCCGACGGAACACAGTGCTCTGCGTCAACCCGCCGACGCAATCCATTCCGTCCGGCAAGACGTTGTCCTGTTAGGCGCGATGACCGGAACGCGATTCGGCCTCCTCCTCGATGACACGAAGAGCCTAGCCACGTTAGACGAGGACGAGGA
>JACCTI010000033.1 GCA_013812515.1 Chthoniobacterales bacterium | reverse complement strand
GGATGCGGCTTGTTCGGCTTGCTTTGAAACTCCGGGTGATACTGACAGGCGAGGAAGTACGGATGATTCGTTAGCTCAATCAATTCCGCCAGCGCGCCATCGGGTGAAGTGCCGGAAATGGTGAAGCCTTTTTCGCCCATCCGCTCGCGATATTTCATGTTGAATTCGTAGCGGTGCCGATGCCGCTCCAGCACTTCGGGACTCCCGTAGAGTTTCTCCGCCAGAGTTCCCTGCGCGATCTTTGTCGGCCAGGTGCCGAGCCGCATGCTGGCGCCTTTGTTTCGCACCCCGCGCTGCTCGTCGAGCAAGCAAATCACTGGATCGGCGGCGTTCTCATCGAATTCCGTGCTGTTCGCATCCTCCAGCCCGCAGACGTTCCGCGCGAACTCGATCGTTGCCACCTGCATCCCGAGGCAGAGTCCGAGGAATGGCAGCTTCTCTTCGCGCGCGAAACGTGTCGCATTGATCTTGCCTTCCACACCGCGCTCGCCGAATCCGCCGGGGATCAAAATGCCCGCGACATCCTTGAGCTGACCATTAATGCCATCCTGCAATGTCTCCGCGTCGATCAGCTTGAGATCGATGCCGCAATCCTGGCTCGCCGCGGCGTGCGTAAGCGATTCGTAAATACTTTTATACGCGTCCTGAAGATCGATATACTTCCCGACCACCGCGATCTTCACCTGCTTTTTCGGATTAATGATCCGGTCCACGAACTTGCGCCAATTCGTCAGGTCCGCCGCGGGAGCATCCAAGTGCAGCAGCTGGCAGACCAGCTCGTCCATCCCTTCCGCGTGCAGCATTAGCGGCACCTCGTAGATCGTGTGGCTCACGTCGCGCGCCTCGATCACCGCCTGTGGCGAGACGTTACCAAACATCGAGAGCTTCTGACGCGTTTCGAAGTCCAGCGGCAGCTCCGTGCGGCACATCAGCACCTGGGGCTGCAAACCGATTTCTCGCAACTTCGCGATGCTTTGCTGCGTCGGCTTGGTCTTCAGTTCGCCCGCCGCTCTGATATAGGGCACGAGCGTCACGTGCAGGTTAACGACGTTCTGCGGACCAACCTCCAGAATGAATTGCCGGATCGCCTCGAGAAAGGGGAGCCCCTCGATGTCACCCGTCGTTCCGCCGATCTCCGTGATGACGACGTCAGCCCTTCCTTCATCGGAAACCTCGCGGATGCGGTTTTTGATTTCGTCCGTCACGTGCGGGATGACCTGCACCGTCTTGCCGAGATAATCGCCACGGCGCTCCTTCAGAATGACGCTCTCGTAAACCTGACCACTGGTCAGGTTGTTGTGCCGCGAAAGGACGCAGTTCGTGAAACGCTCGTAGTGACCAAGATCGAGATCGGTTTCCGCGCCGTCGTTCAGCACGTAGACCTCGCCATGTTGAAACGGATTCATCGTTCCGGGATCCACGTTCAGGTATGGATCGAACTTTTGAAAAATAACGCGGAGCCCGCGCAATTCGAGCAGCGTCCCGAGAGCGGCCGCGGCCAGTCCCTTGCCTAACGAACTCACTACACCGCCTGTAACAAAGATGTATTTCATTGCGCGTGCGACCGTTTTTTCCGACGGGCAGATGATGCTGCGGAAAGAAGTTGTTGCTCCACCGCCTCCGCATCCGCCGGCGTATCCACACCCGGCGACCCGCTGCCCGTCACGAGCACACGGATTGTTACTCGATTCTCCAAGGCACGCAATTGCTCGAGCGATTCTGCGCGTTCCAGCGGCCCTGTTCTCCAGCGAACCAACCGCAGGAGCAGATCGCGCGTGTAGCCGTAAATTCCCTGATGGCGCAGGTGTGGAAATTCCGAGCCGCCGATGAATGGGATTGCGCTGCGCGAGAAGTAGAGCGCGTTCTTTCGGCCATCGAGCACCACCTTTACCTGATGCGGCGAGGCAACATCAGTCTTGTGTTCGAACGGATGCGCGGCCGTCACCATTTGTAGCGCGGGATCACGCTTTAGTTCGCGGACCAAGCGATCGATGAGCGCCGGTTCAATCAAGGGCTCGTCGCCTTGGACATTGATGACGTGAGTGAATGACGGCGCCTTTGCCGCGACCTCGGCTGCGCGTGCCGTGCCGCTTAGGTGCTGCCTTGATGTCAGCGCCACTTCCGCGCCAAAGACAAAGGCCGCTTCGGCGATGCGCATGTCGTCCGTCGCGACAATGACCTGGTCCAAAGTTTTCGCGCGGCAACTGCGTTCCCAGACATGCTGCAACAGCGGCTTCCCCGCGATCACGTGCAGCGGTTTGCCAGGGAATCGGGTTGAACCCCAGCGCGCAGGGATGATGCCGACGGCGCTAAACGGCATGAGCCAGAATGATATCGGTGGCGGCCGCGAGATTGTCGGCCACCCAGTCCGCAACTGAAGTTTTACCTGGCGCTTTTATTCCGGTGGTCACGATAATCGTGCGCAGTCCCGCGCGCCGGCCGCACTCTGCATCGATCGCCTTGTCCCCTACAAAAAACGAGCGGGCGAGATCCAGCTGATGGTCCCGTTCCGCTTCCAGGATCATCCCTGTCTCGGGCTTCCGTCGCGTGGAACCGCTGTCGGGAATGTCCGGACAAAAGTAGGTCGCAGCGATCAGGTCCGCTCCCAACTGGCGTTCTACTTCTCCTTCGACCAATCGGTAGTCCGCCTCCGTAAAAAACCCCCGGCCGATCCCGCTCTGGTTTGTGATGATGATGATCTTGAAGCCCACGCCCTTCAGCCGGCGCAGTGCTTCCGCGGCGCCGGCGAAAACCTCCACGTCCTTCGGATTGCCGCAGTACTCCGCGTCGCGCATGATCGTGCCATCGCGGTCGAGAAAGACCGCCGGGCTCAACCGCGCCAAGGGAAGTTGCTCACGCCCGATCAAGTGCATTCTCGCTTACGAAAAGGTTGCGCTCTCGAAAGGCCGCAGGGCTTTCCAGAAGCAGGGTCGCGCGCAGCGAAGGCCCGGCACTGGCGAACCACGGACGCCGCAGGAAGCGCGCAGCATCTCGCGTCCACGCGGGTGGCACTCTCCCGATCGTGCAGCTCATTTGCACCGCGACGGCGGCCAAGTAAGCGTCCGCGACTCCTTCGTCGTGCAATTTCGTGATGAGAAGCGGTGGCTCCTGTGCAAGCATGGCGGCATCTTGCTTAATATTGAATTGGTCTAGAAACTCAACCACCGCATATCCGAAGACTTTTCGAGAACTGTGGTGCGCGGCTACTTCCGCAAGTGACGCGGGTCGTTTCATTGTTCCTCTGTCAAAATTTCCTCGAGCAGGTACTTCGCGCGAATCGGAATGCCGTGCCGGCGGATAATACTCCATCGCGATCTCCAACGCAGCCTCGGGCGACCGCAACCCGAGCTGGCGGAGCAGAAATCGGATGTTGGCCTTGTCGTCCGCTTCGCCCGGCGAGCCGATACGTGACGCCAGGCATTTCATCGCGAGAAGGTATTCCGGGACGGGAGCAACTACGCGAAGGTGCTGGAACTGCGGCAGATCGTAATCCGTGACTTCATGCCGCTCGGAAACAAATCCCTTGGCGGCATCGTTCAGCCACCCTTCCGGTAATTCCAGCTGCTGCCGGACGGCCTCAGCTGCCTCGCGCATGACCGGTGCGGGATGAAAGATTGCATTGACGTCTTTGGTCGTCTGCCGAGCGCGAATGCGAGAACCATCGTCGTTCCACCCAGGAGGCAGAGCTCGCTATCCGCACCGCGCCGTCCGAGTTCGTCCGAGAGCGCTTGGAGCGCATTGCGGATCGTGCTCACATCCACCGTTAACCTTCGGTTTCGTCGAATGACCGCCGGAGCTCGTCAGGACTGACTGTGGCGGTGCCGAGTTTCCCCACAACCACGGCACTGGCGTGATTCGCGATCTCGGCTGCTTCGCGCGCCGAGGCACCGGCAGAAAGTGCGACCGTGAAGAGCGCAATTGCGGTGTCGCCTGCGCCCGAAACATCGAAGACCTGGCGCGCCTTCGTTGGAATGTGCCAGGCCTCGCCGCCTTCCAGGAGCATCATGCCTTGTTCGCCTAACGTCATCAGCAGGTACTTCGTGTCCCATGCCCGGAGCAAAGCATTTCCAGCTTCCATCAACGGTCGATCCTCTTGCGCCGGATCGACCGGATCGCTCCAGGGAATACCGGCGGCGAGGAATGCTTCACTGCGATTTGGTTTCACCGCGGTCACGTTTTTCCAGGCAATCGGATGCCGCGGATTCGGATCCACTGTCACAATCTTACCGGCGGCGCCGGCGAGCTCCGAAATTTGCTCAACTAGGTCTGCAGAAAGAAAGCCTTTGCCGTAATCCTCGAAGATGACCGCGTCCACGTTTGCGAGTTGACGCTTAAAGCTGGCGACAACACGTGACACTTGTTCTGCCGACGGCACCCGGATTTCTTCTCGATCCACCCGCACGACTTGCTGTTGCCGCGCGATAATCCTGGTTTTAACGATCGTCTGGACCTCTGCGTCTTCGATGACGTCGTCGGTCGTGATCTCACATTTGTCGAGTAGATCGCGCAGCTGGCGCCCGCCACGGTCTTCACCGAGCAGGCCAATGACACAGGTGTTTTCCACAAACTCACGCAGGTTCCGCGCGACATTCGCGGCGCCACCCGGATAGGAAGTCTCGCGAGTAACCTCGACGACCGGCACGGGCGCTTCCGGCGAAATGCGTCCGACCTTTCCCCAGACAAATTCGTCCAGCATCAGATCTCCTATAACAACCAAGCGCTTCGACGTTGCGCGGTGCAGGATTTCATCGAGGCGGCGTGGGGTCATGAGATAGCGTCCCCGCTCAGCGAAAGAAATCCCATGCGATGCCGCCAGCAGGGAAAGTTGATGCGATTATGCAGTGTCAAAATGCTGAGGAGTGAGAGATTTGTGCGCTTCGTCGTTCTGCCTAGAGTGGACCACTAACTCCTGAATAGAACGCGAAATCAATAGTCGAAGCCCCGGATGATTACCTTCCTTAAATTTTCACGCAGCGCTGCTCTTCTCGTGATCGGCCTTGCTCTCTCAGCCAGCGCGGCGGAAGCGCCGAAACGGATCGACGTTAAGCAGTTCTCGAAAAGGGTCGACGACGTTGTCGTGCCATTACCTAACGAAGTCTTTGGCGCCCTAAACAAACTCGGCGGTGTAAACTGGAAGGAATACGTCCGCAATGGCAAAGGGAGTAACTTCACCGAGCGCCCGCGCATTGCCCTGCTTCTCGGGACGGTGATCGCGGATGGCTTTATCGCAGTGCAGGCGGAGGACGCGCCGACGGTGAAGGATATCGGCCAGCGCGTGCTTGGTTTGGCGAAAGGAATCGGCGTCGGCAACTCCATCACGCCACATGCCAAAGCCATCACGGAAGCAGCCGACAAGCGAAACTGGAACAGCGTTCGGCAGGAACTCGATCGCACTCAAAACAGCGTGCAAGAAGCGATGAACGAGGTGCACGACGAGAAGCTCTCTCATCTCGTGAGTCTGGGCGGCTGGCTTCGCGGGACCGAAGTGCTGACCGCGGTCGTGAACAAGCGGTTTTCGGAGGATGGCGCCGAGCTGCTTCATCAACCGGATCTCCTGGGCTACTTCGAGGAGCGGCTCCGTTCGATGCCGGAATTTAATCTCAAGCTTTTGCAGGACATCCAAGCGGCTCTCGGGGAAGTCCGCCCGCTGATCGATGTGGGCGAAAATCGGATCTCGGCGGATTCTGTAAGGCGGATCAACCAAATCACCGCCCGGATCGATGAGGCCATCGTAACGAAGAGCCCGTAGTCAGTATGCCTCTCTTTCTGAAACAAACGTCACCTCTCGCGGTCTGCCTTGCGGTTTTTTTCGCGGGCACTTCGGTCTCGATCGCCTCGGTGGATGACGCGCAATCATTCGCTCTTCAAGCAGCCGAGCCCTACGTCAAGGAAGGGTTTCAAGTGCGCGAAGATTACTGGGGCGGTGACCTCGGCGCCGGCGAGAAGAAAGCCGTGCGCCAACAGCTTTTCAAAGGAAACGAATATTGGTTCTGGTTGGGAACCGAGGTGGAGAAGGCGACAATTTCCGTGCACATCTACGATGCGGAAGGCAAGCTCGTGGAACAGCCGGATAGCTGGCAGAAAAGCCACTTCGCCGCCGCGCATGTGGTTCCAGCCACCACGGGCAGCTACTTCATTATCGTGAGCATCGAGTCGTCGCCGGACGAACGCACCCATTGGGCACTCGTCTACGGCTTCCGCTAAATGTCGCAAGGTCAGAGCGTTCCGTAGTAATCTCTCCAGGCCTTTCGCGGGCCGCAGATGACCGAATCCCGTACGTTGCAGTTTGACAGCGCGCGTTCGCTTCAGTCGCTTTATGCGAGCGACCTGAAGCTGCTGAAGACGCTGGAGGATTCACTCGGCGTGCGCGTCACGACGCGCGAAGGGTGGGTGAAGATCGACGGCGCGGCGGAACAGGTCGACCGCGCCCAGCGTGTCTTTGATCAATTGGAGGTGGCGCGGCAGAAGGGGGTCACGATTGGCAAACACGAATTCAGCTACGCACTCGACTCCGTGACGGAAGCACGTGCGGAAAATCTGAGCGACGCGGTCGCCGTGAAGATCGCGACCTCCTCGCGCAAGCCGCCGATCGTCACCCGCACGCTTGGCCAACGCAACTACGTCGAGGCCATTCAGAAGAACGACATCGTCTTCGGGATTGGGCCCGCGGGGACGGGCAAAACGTACCTCGCCGTGGCGATGGCCATCGCCGCTCTGAAGAAAGAGCAGGTCAGCCGCATTGTGTTGACCCGACCGGCAGTGGAAGCGGGGGAAGCGCTTGGCTTTCTCCCGGGTGATTTGCAGGAGAAGATCACGCCCTATTTGCGGCCGCTCTACGATGCTCTGCGCGATATGCTCGAGCCCGAAGAAATCGAGCGGTGCATGGCGCGCCAAACGATCGAAGTAGCGCCGCTCGCCTACATGCGTGGCCGCACGCTCGGCAACGCTTTCGTTATTCTCGACGAAGCACAGAACACAACGATGGAGCAGATGTTCATGCTCCTCACCCGCATGGGGCAGAATTCCAAATGCGTGGTGACGGGCGACGTTACTCAAATCGACTTGCCCTCAAACAAACGATCAGGCTTGGTGGAGGCCCTCCAGGCGCTGAAGAATGTCTCGGGCATTTCGATAATTTACTTCAACGAACGCGATGTTGTCCGGCATGAGCTCGTGCGCGCCATCATCAACGCTTACCAGCAGCATCGTTCGCCGGCGAATGCCGGTGCGTCGCGAAAATCCTAGGATGTTTGAGTTCCTGAAACGCAACGAGCTCGTGAAGCGCGGAATGGCTTCCGGCAAAACGCGCCGGCGGCGCACGCCGAACGAGCTGATGAAGTCGGTCGAGTATGCGCCCTACGCCAAATGGCTCATCTTCGCTCTTTTCGTCGCCGGTTT
Source organism: Chthoniobacterales bacterium (assembly GCA_013812515.1). Lineage (GTDB taxonomy): Bacteria > Verrucomicrobiota > Verrucomicrobiia > Chthoniobacterales > UBA10450 > JACCTI01. The sequence continues at coordinate 2,735 of JACCTI010000033.1, read as the reverse complement.
GGCGCTCCTGATTTTCAGCGGACGTCAACCCGAGCCGACAAAAAACTTTGTCGTCGGATTGCTCTTCCTCGGGGCCGCGATTGCCCAGCTTTGGATTAATCAACCCAAGACGTTTTCGCGCAGTTCGCGGCTTCTGCTCGTCTTCAGCGTCATGTTCGTGCAGCTCGCCGCGACCAAGCTTATCCTGATGCTTTGCCAGAGTGGCACCTTTCTTCTCCTCAAGCCTGCCGCTGCCGTTTTGCTCGCGCCCTATGCCTTCGCGCCGCTCGTTTTAAGCGTTCTCCTCGGGCGCAATCACGGACTTTACGCGGCCATTTTCGTTAGTCTCTGGACGCGCGTCCTCTTTGCAGATTTTGACGGGCCGCTCCTCGCGTGCGCGATCGTCAGCGGTTTCACCGCGGTTTATCTCACGCTGCAAGTGCGACGCCGCAGCCGCTTGATTCGCGCCGGTCTGGGCGTCGGCATTACTCTCTGGCTGCTATCCTTCGCCTTTGGAATGATCGGCCCAATCGACCTCTTCTCGCCCGGCGCGAACGACTGGCCCATGATCAGCCTGCAAAGCGCGCTCGCGATTGGGAACCCGATCCTGACCGCGACGCTCGTCGGCGGACTGCTTCCGGTGCTCGAGCATCTCTTCCGTATCACTACCGACATCTCGTGGCTGGAAGCTTCCGATTTAAATCATCCGCTGCTCCGCCGCATGACGATCGAGGCGCCGGGCACCTATCATCACAGTCTGGTCGTTGCGAACCTGGCCGAATCCGCCGGCGAGGCGATCGGCGCGAATGGCACCCTCTGCCGAGTTTGTTCGTACTTTCACGACGTCGGCAAGCTGGTGAAGCCGGACTACTTCACGGAAAACATGAATTTCGAGAGGAACCCCCACGACGATCTCGCCCCGACGATGAGCGCGCTCATCATCATCGCGCATGTGAAAGAAGGCGTCGATCTCGCGATGAAACACAACTTGAATCATCTCATCACCGATGTCATCCAGGAGCACCACGGGACCTCGCTTGTTTATTATTTCTACAAGCGCGCACTGCAGCAGCAGGATGACGCGCGCGCCGGCGGCAAGATCATGAATATGCGCGAAGGCGACGTTCCTGAAGTCAGCCAGGAAAGCTTCCGTTATCGCGGGCCCAAGCCGCAAACGAAAGAGAGCGCGATCATCAGCCTTGCCGACATGGTGGAGAGCGCCTCACGCAGCCTCGAGAAACCGACGCCGCAGAAGATTGAGCAGCTGGTCAACGACCTCATCGCGCAACGCATCGCGGATTCGCAACTGGACGAATGCGAGCTGACTCTCGCCGAACTGAAAATCATCGCCGAGCGGTTCCGCTTTACGCTCATGACGATGCTGCATACGCGGATTGCTTATCCGAAACAGGATACGAAGACCGGCATCCTGCGTGGCGAAACGCTGCGGCCCGATGTGATGGCCGCTTCCAAAAAACCGGCCTCAGCTCCGCCCGTCTCCGCAGCGTGAACGACGCTCCGCAGCGTCTGCGCGATTGTGGCGCAGAGATTCACATGCTGCGAGGCTCGGTGCTGATGCCATTGAGATGAGACGGTGCTCGAAACGATTGAGGCGCGCGCGCGCGGGTCCAACCGCCGAGCTGCGCCACGGCGAAGTCTGACCATCGCCAGGGAAGCCGCGGCTGATTTCGCGCAGCTTATTTATCGCGCCTTTTCGCCAGCCTAGAAGTTCCCGACGCGCTCCTCCTCCGAACATCTGCGAGTTCTAAGCTCGATCATGAAATCCGTGAAGATCGCATCGGCTGGTGCCATCTTACCTTCTTTCCAGTCCAGTAACCCCGCTTCGGGATCACCGCGAACCAGCCAGTGACCCGGGCAGTTGCGGACGCCCAACTGCCATAGGTATAACTGATTTCAACAACGACATTTTCTCCCGTCCGCCGTAAAACGTCTACCGCGACGGATTGGTTTCGAGCCTGTTCGCTACTTGAAAACCCAACCCTACGGCGCCGAGGTCCTGTGGGGTCGCCCCTACCGTGAGATCGTCCCGGCCGACTAATTTCCTGCTATGAGTCTAGTCAGGGGCTAAGGAAGACGCCGGGAGACACGCCGAACGGGCTCGAGCGCCCTTGTGTGATCCAGGCGCGCTGTTCTTCGGGTATCTCTGCCAGTTTTATGGGCGAACAACCCTCGCTCCTTGCTCCGTATGGCACGACGGTTCACGGCCCGCCGTCGCGCCGTGAACCAGCGCATTTGAGTGATATACGTGAATCACGTATGTCACTGTGCTCGAAAAGAATGTCCGTCCGGCGCAGCACCAGTCTCCGTCGTCGTTCTCGTTCTCGTTCTCGTTCTCCTCGCCTTTGTCCCCATCTCGCTCCGAGACCAGAGAGTAACTGACGAGGACGAGACCTAAGCCATTGACTGTTCCGGACTCCCGACTGGAGATTATATGCGCTGCGGCCACGAGAACGACTTTGAGCCCAAAGCGCTCGTTAGGGCTGCGAAGCCGCCCATTACGGAAAGATGCCCGCGCTCACGAGTTCCATCACTTGTTAAGATTCAACGGGCACGCGCGGGTTTCCTCCGAACAGATACGGATCCGCTTCGATTGCAGGTCGATCTCAGATTAAATGTCGCGAAGGCCTCCGCGCTGATCTCTGGGCGTGTCATTCGCTTTTCCCCTAATGAAGAATCGTCAGTTCCGGGCACTCGCGAGGGTTTTTGCCAACGGGGGCTACCGCCAGCCTCCGAGT
>JACCTI010000030.1 GCA_013812515.1 Chthoniobacterales bacterium | reverse complement strand
TTACGAGAACGGGAATGCCGTGCAGCGGGCCTCGCACATGCCCGGCGAGGCGTTCATTATCGCGCTTCTCCGCGATCTCCAATGCGTCGCAATTCGTTTCGATCACTGCGTGCAGCAGAGGATTGAGTTCCGCGATTCGCTTGAGATAACTTTGAGTTAGTTTTTTGCTGGTAATCACTCCGTTGGCAATCAGCCTGCGGAGCTTCGGGATGCTCGCCTCAATCCAAGGGGCATCATCAGCGAACACTGCCTTGGCGGTGGAGCTTGCGAAGAGGGAAGCCAGTCCGCCTGTCAGTAACGCGGCGCCGCCGCCCATCGTGGTGCCGAGAAATGTTCGACGGGTTACACCGTCGGACTCCGAGTTGTTGTCAAGCCGTCTGTGCATGCCACAGCGTGCGAGGGGACGGCTGTGTGCGTCAAGCCGGAAATCAGTGAACCGCTCAAGATTGTGTTGGCCCTTGTCAGATGCGGCGATCCGCATGCCTAACGCGACAAGCTTGCTGTGAGGACGACGACCTTTGTGTGATGGCGCGCCCGACAAGAGATCAAGATAAGGAAGTTCGCTAGCCTGGATTTTCGCCTAGGCAAGTTTCGCATTGAAAGAACCTGGTCCAAGAGAAGACACTCGCCAAAACCGCGCCCGCTCTTCTCTTGCAATCACGACGCGAATTTCTCGGCCAGCTCGGCGCCTTTGCTGTCGCGCCCGCGCTTTTTCTGGAGCGGACCGCTCCGGAGCTGATTCTCTACAATGCTAATGTCATCACGATCGATGATCGGCACCCACGCGCGCAGGCGATCGCAATCGCAGACGGCCGTTTCCTGGCCGTTGGCAGCAACGAGAAGGTAGCTGCACTCGCCACCGCGAGGACCACGAAGATGAATCTCGAAGGGAAGACGATCGTGCCGGGTTTCATCGACGCCCACACGCATCCAGCAGTCGCCGGCCGCATGCACCTGAAAGAGGTGGACTGCGACTTGCGCTCAATCGATGGCATTAAAACCGCGATTTACGAGCGGGCCTCGAAAACTCCCCCGGGCGAATGGGTGCTCGGTTTCAAATACGACGACACGAAAACGCTCGATGGACGCCCCTTGAATCTGGCGGATCTCGACGCCGCCGCGTCCGAGCACCCGGTTTTCATTTCACATCGCGGAGGACATACCGCGTATGCGAATTCCCTCGCGCTCAAGCTCGCGCACATCACGGGAGCGACACCGGACCCTTCAGGCGGCCGTTTTGATCGCGATCCCGCCACGGGTGCGCTCAACGGCCGGATCAGTGAGCGCGCAGTTGAAGCTTTCGAGAAGCTCATTCCGGAGCCGAGCAGCCGCGAGGATTTCCGGGCAGGCGTGAAGCTGATTTCAGAAATGATGTCCCGCGCCGGCATAACCTCCGCGCATGATGCGTACGGGTCGCACGACGATCTGCGCGCTTATCAGGATGCGAATGCGGCGGGTGAACTCTCCGTCCGCATCTACTGTCTCATCGGCTACAGCGAGATCGATCGGATGATCGCCGCCGGAGTGCGCACCGGTTTCGGCAATGAATGGGTCCGTGTCGGCGCGATGAAGATGACGTGCGACGGCTCGATCTCGGAGCGAACCGCCCGGCTTTCCGAGCCGTATGTGGGCCGTCCCGACGATTTCGGCATCCAAGTCATGAGCGAAGAGGAGCTCTACAACACGGCGCGCAAAGCGCATGAGGCGGATTGGCAAATCGGCGTCCACGCCAATGGCGATGTCGCAATCGATACGGTTTTGCGGGTCTACGAACGACTCCAACGGGAACGGCCGCGCCGCGATCCGCGCTTCCGCATCGAGCATTGCACTTTGATCAACGATGCGCTCGTGCAACGCATGCGCGCCCTGGGAGCGATTCCCACGCCTTTCGCGGCCTACGTCTACTATCATGGCGAAAAGTTCCGCGATTACGGAGCGGAGCGACTCCGCCACATGTTTGCGCTGCGCAGCTTCCTCGATGCCGGAATCCGCGCTGCGCCCGGGTCCGATTATCCGCCGGGCCCGTTCGAGCCGATGATGGCGCTCCAGTCAGCCGTCACGCGCACGGATAGCAAAGGAAACACCTGGGGAGCACAGCAGCGGCTGACGGTGGAAGAAGCTCTCCGCACCCAAACGTTGCACGGCGCCTACGCTTCTTACGAGGAGCACCTGAAAGGTTCAATCGAGCGCGGTAAACTCGCGGACCTTGTCGTGCTCGGTCGCGATCCCTTACGTGAGGAGCCTTCATCGCTCATCAACATCCCGGTCGAGCGAACGATGGTGGGAGGACGCTGGTCGTTCGAGGGTTGAGGAGGAGGTCGAGCATCGGAAAGCTCATCAACAGATTCGCCTCACCCAGGCTTCCAGCGTGTCCGCTCGAGCGGGTATTCTGTCCGAAGGAAGCGATTCGTGTGAAGTTGAAGAATTGTCGTTAGGCGCACATCAAGTGCGCATCTCCGACGAGATCAGAGAAGCGGTTCAAAAGTTCAATCGGAAGGAGAAATCGAGGGAAGCGTCCTCATCCTGACCTTCCCCCGCAAGCAGAAGGAACTCCCTCTTGCGCGCCGGGAGAGACCGACGCGCAGCCCTAGTGAGAGCAAAGGAGCAGGTTTGGAAGCGGGTTGGGTGAGGAATGCCGTCTTTGCGACCACTCGAACCTATTGTGCAAAAATCCTGGTCGCGCTGAAACGCAGCCCCGGAAACAGCGCGGACTCGAAAGTGTCGTTCTCGCCGTGCGTGGCGTTCGGATTGGCCGCATCCCGTGAAAGCAGATACACTTCGATCTGGCGCGTCTCCGGCATGATGATCCAAAGCTCACGGACTCCGCTGGTGGCATAGACGCGGCGCTTGTTATCGCGGTCGAGCCGCGCGGTCTTGGGCGAAAGAACCTCCACGACGAAATCTGGTGCCCCCTCGGCTCCGGCTTCGCTGAAAATCGAAAGGCGCTCGTTCAGGACCACGAGAATGTCGGGCTGAAAAACGTTGTATTCATCAAGGTAAACATCGAACGGCGCGTCGTATAGTTTCCCGATCGGATGCTCCTCCAGGTAGTCGAGCAGGATGTATTCAAGGTTGCGGGAGATATCCTGATGGTAGCGATTCGGAGCAGGCGCCATGTAGAGGTCTCCTTCAATGAGTTGATAACGCGGACCAGTTTCTGGAAGAATCTTGTAGTTCTCCACGGTGAGGAGAGGAATGGCGATCGTACTCACATCAGGACGATCCGAGCGCGGGAAGAAACAGTCAAGATTGCGGACCAAAGGAGTAGTTCGAGTAGTGTCTCGCGGTCTCGTTCTCTGCTGTTCCCACGTTGCACGCGGAGAAGGCGATCGGAATCAACGTCCTTCAGAAGAAACTTTTTAGAGCTGGCGTTGTCCGCGAACAGTGATTTCGCCGCCGCAAATAACCCCCGAGTCTAACCCGGCATCGACCAAAACACGTCCTCGGAGGCCGCCGAGCGTCGCTGG
>JACCTI010000009.1 GCA_013812515.1 Chthoniobacterales bacterium | reverse complement strand
AGCGAAGCCAGCTTTACCTTTCGTGTGAGTCCGCCCTCCGCCAACCCCGGTGAAGCTACGCTGCGCGCCTACCTCTCCGCCGCGGGTGAACGCAAGCCCGCCTTCAGCCGGCAGAAAATCGACTATGCTCACATCGAACCGCAAACCTTGATTTCTCCGGCGCAAGCGCAGCTGGTCGGTGCCGAGATCCAGAACAAAGCGCGGCGTGTCGGTTACATCTTGGGAGCAGGCGACGCGGTTCCCGACAGCCTGCGCGAGATCGGATCGGAAGTGAAGATTCTCGCGGATACGGAGCTGCGTGCAGACACTCTCGCAGGATTCGACGCGATCGTCGTCGGAGTCCGTGCGGCAAACATCCAGCCCGCGCGACTTGCGGCTGCATTTCCGGAGTTAATCGCCTACGCGAAAAAAGGCGGTGTGGTCGTCTACCAGTACAACACCACGCCGGGGGCGAAACCCGAGCACCTTCCGTATCCGCTGAAGATTTCGCGCGATCGCGTCACGAATGAAGAGGCGGAGGTACGCATCCTGGCGCCTGATCATCCGCTGATGAATTTTCCAAACAAGATCACCGCCCAGGATTTCCGCGGTTGGGTGCAGGAGCGCGGTCTCTATTTCGCCGATGAATGGGATTCCAGCTGGCAGCCGATCCTTTCATCGAACGATCCTGGCGAAAAGCCGCTCGATGGCGGCCTGCTCGTGGCACGTGTCGAGCGAGGTTGGTTTATCTACACCGGCTACTCGTGGTTCCGGCAACTGCCGGCCGGTGTGCCCGGCGCCTATCGGCTCTTTGCGAATATGATCTCGTTAGGCCAGATGCCACGGTGAAAGACAACGCGTTCCTTACCATCCACGTGGGCAAGACGGTCGCGCGGCTCCGAGACTGGCGATGACAGGAAAGGAAGACCGCGAAAACATTGAAACGGTGCCGTTGTTCGGCACGTGGCGAAACGCCTATCTGACGGTGGTGGCAGCATTCGTCTTCGACGTCGCGCTCTTCTACGCGTTCAGCCGCTACTTCGCGTGAGCTGGATCGACTATGTCGTGCTCATTGGCACGCTCTCGGCAATCGCGCTTTACGGGCATTGGCGGACACGACGCGACTACGATCTCGGCCATTATTTGCACGGCGATGAAACGATCCGCTGGGGCACGATCGGGTTGTCCGTCATGGCGACGCAGGCGAGCGCAGTCACGTTCCTCTCCACGCCGGGCCAGGCTTACGAGAGCGGGATGGGCTTCGTGCAAAACTACTTCGGCCTGCCATTCGCCCTCCTGGTGGTTTGCGCGGTCTTTATCCCGATTTATCACCGGCTGAAGGTCATCACGGCCTACGAGTACCTGGGCCAGCGTTTCGACCAAAAGACGCGACTGCTCGGTGCGTTCCTGTTCCTCGTGCAGCGCGGACTTTCCGCGGGAATCACGATCTACGCGCCGGCGATCATCGTTTCCGCCATTCTCGGCTGGAATCTCCAGCTCACGATTCTGCTCTGCGGTCTCAGCGTTCTCATCTACACCTCCGTGGGCGGCACGAAGGCCGTGAGCATCACAGGCAAATGGCAGATGGCGGTGATCCTGGTCGGCATGGCAATCGCCTTTGGAATGATCGTTCACCGCCTCCCTCGGTCTCTCTCGTTGAACAACGCGTTCGCCATCGCCGGGACACTGGGCAAGCTGAACGCGGTGAACTTCTCGTTCAACGTGAACGAACGCTACACCTTCTGGTCCGGATTGCTCGGAGGATTCTTCCTCGCGCTCTCCTATTTCGGCACGGACCAGTCGCAGGTGCAACGATATCTGGCGGGCGGTTCCATCACCGGCAGCCGTTTCGGATTGCTCTTCAATGCGGTGCTGAAGGTTCCGATGCAGTTCTTCATCCTGCTTACCGGCGTGATGGTATTCGTCTTTTTTCAATTCGAGAAGCCACCGATTTTCTTTAATCAGCCGGCCTACGAGGAGGCGGTGCGACACGATAGCGCTGGTGAATTTGCGGCCCTGCAGGCGCGTTACGATGCAGTGTTTGCGCAGAAGCAGAAGGACCTCGGCGGCCTCACGAACGCAATGGAGACGGGTGGGCAGGGCGCACTGGACTCGGCGAAGCAGGCAGTGTTGCGAGGGCAGGAGGAAATCCAAAAGATCCGTGGCGAAGTGAAGGAGACGCTGAAGAGCTACAATCCGCAGCTGGAGACGAAGGACTCCGATTACGTCTTTATCACATTCGTTCTTCATTATTTGCCGCACGGTCTCATTG
>JACCTI010000480.1 GCA_013812515.1 Chthoniobacterales bacterium | reverse complement strand
CCCACGTTTCTTCCACGCGATCCTGCATGGTGCGGAACTCAAAGGCGGGCTGCGCTGGATCCAGAGCGGCGACGATCTGCCGGACTGGCTGCTCGAGCGACTGCGGCGCGAGCGAGGTGCGCAGCAGCGCAACGAGCCCGTTCTGCGGCGCCTGCGTCAACGGAAGATAGACTTGCGGCAGCGAAGTCGTTTCGTCGAAGCCGTAGACTTTTAGATGCGGGACGACACCGACAACGAGGAATTGTTCCCGCCCGCGCTTTTCGTTCACGGCCATGCGCACCCGTTTCCCGACTGCATCGTGGCCGCCAAAGTATTTATCGACCATCAGCTGATCGACGATCACGACGCGCGGTGCATCGTCCTGGTCGCGCCCATCAAACATTCGGCCGCGCAAGAGCGACGTCCCGATCGTCTTGAAGTAATCTTCGCTAATGACCGACATCTCCGCGGAGGGCATCTGTCCGGGCGGCGGTTCTTCGGCGCCTTCAGCAAGGAAGCCACTCTGCCATCCGGTCATTAACGGCGGGTTGGCTGCGAGCGCGGCATGCTGGACTCCTGGCAAAGTCGATAGCTTAGCCAGCGCCGCGGTCGAGAACGAGAGCAGCTTCTTGCCGTCAGAATAGCTCGGTTCGGGTAGATCAACACGAGCGGTGAGCAGACCATTCGGCTCATAACCAAGCGGCAGAGATCGCGCATTTGCGAAGCTCTTCAAAACCAGCGCCGCGGCCGTCAGCAGCACCAACGTGAGGGCGACCTCGGCGACGACGAGCAGGTCGCGCGAACGCTTGGCGCTCGGCGCATCGCCACTCCCATGGCCGCCAGTTTTGAGCGCGAGTTGAATGTCTGCACGCGAAGTATGCAGCGCCGGCCACAGACCGAAGACAACACTCGTGACGAGCGAAATGATCAGACTGAAGGCGAGGACCAGGGGATCAAGCGCGGTGTTTTGAAACCGCGGAACTCCTGGTGGCGAAAGCGCCACGAGCAGATCACGACTCCACGCTGCGAGGCCGATGCCGACAAGTCCACCGATGAGCGCGAGCACGGCGCTTTCCATGAGCAGTTGGCGAATGATTTGCCAACGCGACGCGCCGACCGCAGCGCGCACCGCAAACTCCCGCGCCCGCGCTGCGCCGCGCGCCGCGAGCAGATTGGCGAGATTCACGCACGCGATCAGGAGAACGAGCCCGACTGCGCCGAGGAGGAGCGTGAGGCTGGAGCGATAATCTCCCACCTGATTTTCAAGCAGGCGCGTGACGGTCGCGCTGATCTTTGAATTGGACTCCGGATATTGCGCGGAAAGCCGCGCGGCGAGGGCTTTCATCTCGGCGTTCGCCTTTTCCAACGTGACGCCCTTCTTCATCCGACCCCAGCCGAAGAGTCCCGGATGATTGTCACGCGTCTGCCACATCGTATTGTCCGTGCGGCGCATCAGCGGGAACCAAACGTCGACCGTGCGGGGCGAGAACATCTGCGGCGGCATCACCCCGATGACCGTGTAAGGCTGATTGCCGAAGTTCATCACGCGACCAAGCACGGCTGGGCTGCGTTGAAAAACGCGCTGCCAGAGCTTGTCGCTGATGACGGCGAGCATTGGGCCGCCGACGCGATCCTCTTCGTCGGTGAAGGTGCGGCCGATTTGCGGCGCGAGACCGATGACCTTGAAGAAGTTCGCGGTCACGATCGCGCCGGAGACTTGTTCCGGCGCATGATCTTCGAGCCCGCTCAGGTTGTACGATTCGCGCCGGCTGACAGCGATCTCATCGAAGACGGTGTTCTCGCGCTTCCAGTCTACGTAATCCGGAAACGCCACCGAGATCTGCGGTTGATTCGGGTCTGATTCAGTCAGGATCGCGATGCGATCGCCATCCGGATACGGCAGCGGCTTCAGCAGCACCGCGTAGATGACACTGAAGATCGCGGTGTTGGCTCCGATCCCAAGCGCCAGCGTGAGCACCGCGATGAACGTGAAGCCGGGCGATTTGCGCAGCTGCCGGAGAGCGAAGCGGAGGTCTTTCATGGTTCTACTCGGCGCGAAGGGTAAGGATTGGATCAACTTGCGAAGCGCGGCGCGCCGGCAACCAGCAGGCCAGAAGCGTCGCGCCCGCGAGAACCGCACTAACGATCAGATAAGTGACGGGATCGACCGCGCGGATGTCGTAAAGCACGCTGCCTAACAAACGCACGGACGCGACCGCGATCCCCACCCCGATGACAAGCGCAGCCGCGAGCAGTCGCAAACCGTGGCCGAGAATCAGGGCGCGAATGTCGGAGCGTTGCGCACCGAGCGCGAGGCGCACTCCGATTTCGCGCAGCCGGCCGACCGCGGTATAAGCGATCACGCCATAGAGGCCGATCGTTGCAAGGACCAGCGCAAGACCGGCGAAGACCGAGAGCAGAAAGGTGAGCAATCGCTGTGTCGCCCATGTTTCCTCCACGCGCTCCATCATCGGCCGCACTTCGAAGATTGGCTGCGCAGGATCGATCGACGAGACGAGGTCCCGAAGGGTCTTCTCCAAACCGACGCGCGCGGTCCGCACCAGGAGCACTTTGTTGGTGCGCAGGATCTGCGTGTCCGGGAAATAGAGCACCGGCAGACGCGTCGTATCCGCAAAGCCATGAAACTTCATCCGCGCAACCACACCAACGATCTCGAAGAGTCGGTTATCAGTGCCGACATCATCCGGATGCATCGACAGCCGTTTACCGATCGGGTCTTCGCCAGGGAAGAATTGCTCCGCGAGGGTCTGATCGATCACGGTAACATCCGGCGAACCCTTGTTGTCGCGCTCATCGAAAGTCCGGCCGCGGATGAGCGTCGCCTTCAGCGTGGCGAAGTAATCACCCGCTACCACTTCGCTCTCGGCCGACGGGCGATCGGACGGCAGAGCATCCACGCCTTCGCGAAGGAAATCGATCTGCCATTGAGTTGAGAGCGGCGGGTTAGCGCCGAGCGCCGCGTTGTCGACGCCGGGCAGCGCCCGTACTTTCTCGATCAGCGCGCTCGAGAAATTCACCACCTTCTGCAAATCGCCGTAGGTCGTGAACGGAAGGTCGAGCCGGGCGGTCAACAAATTGTGCGGGTCGTAACCGAGAGCGAGCGACTGGACACGCGCGAAACTTCTCAGCACGACGCCTGCTGAGCTCAGAAGAACGAGGGTGAGCGCGATCTCCGCGATCACCAGCCAATCCCGCGTCCTTCCTGCTCCGCGTGAACCTGAGCTGCGTTGGGAACCGGCCTGGAGCGCGAGTTGCAAATCAGTCCGCGACGCGTTCCATGCTGGCCAAAGACCGAAGAGCACCGTCGTTGCGGACGCGACCAGAAATCCGAAGCCGAGCACCCGTGCGTCGAACGTGATTCCAGCAAACCGCTCCACGCCGTGCGGTGCAAGGGCGGATAACGTGTCGCGGCTCCAGATTGCGAACAGAATTCCCAACGCGCCACCCGCAGTTGCGACCAACGTACTTTCAATTAGCAGCTGGCGAATGATGCGGCCGCGGCTGGCACCGACTGCCGCGCGGATCGCGAACTCTCGTGCACGTGCCGCACCGCGCGCTGCGAAGAGATTGGCCAGATTTGCGCATGCGATCAGCAGCACAATTCCGACAGCGCCGAGGAGCAGCGTCAGATTCTTCCGATAATCTCCGACGAGGCTGTCGATCAACGGCGTCACGACGGCACCGAGCCCTTTATTGACCTCGGCGTAATCCTTCTCAAGCCGCGCCGCGATCGTGTTCATCTGCGTCCGCGCTTGCGTCAGCGTCACCCCCGGCTTGAGCCGACCCCAGCCGAACAGCATTGGGTGAATCGCGCGCGACTTCCACGCGTCGTTGTTCGAGCGCGGCATGATCGGCACCCAGGCGTCGGTTTGCTGCGGCGAGGTCAGTGCCGGCGGCATCACGCCGATGATCGTGAAGGGCCGGTTGTGCAGATTGATCGCGCGCCCAAGCACCGCCGGATCACGCTGGAAAATTCGCAGCCACAAGCTGTCACTGATCACAACCAGCGCAGGTCCGCCGACACGGTCTTCGTCCTCCGTGAAGGTGCGACCCAATTGCGGGGTAAGGCCGATCACCGGGAAGAAATTAGCGGTCACGTAGGAGACGCCGATGTGCTCCGCAGTGCGGCCGTTGACTCCGCTGAGGCTGTCGCCATCGGTCCGCGAGACGGCGAGATTTTCAAAGACGGTGTTGTCCCGCCGCCAGTCGAGATAATCCGGAAACGAGAGCGCGACGCTCGCCTGGTCGGGAGTCGATTCGTGCAACGAAACGATGCGGTCCGCTTCCGGATACGGCAGCGGGCGCAAGAGCACCGCGTTGATCACGCTGAAGATCGCGGTGTTGGCGCCGATCCCGAGCGCCAGTGTTACGACTGCGACGAAGGTGAACCCAGGCGACTTCCGCAGCTGGCGGAGTGCAAAGCGGAGATCCTTCATCGGTCGTTTGGCCTCAAGAGCGCAAGGAGCGGTTT
>JACCTI010000475.1 GCA_013812515.1 Chthoniobacterales bacterium | reverse complement strand
CACCCATCCTGCGCCGATGTTAGTCTGCTCCGGAAAATGACCACTGCTGATCTGCCGATCACTATCGATGGAGAGAGAATTGCGCGCTTTTGCTGTGAACGAGGCATCCGAACGCTGTCGCTCTTTGGTCCGGTCTTGCGCGGCATTTTGATCCCCTCCGCAGCGATGTTGACGTGCTCGCGGAGTTTGCCCCTGGCGCCGTTCGTGGCTTGGGCTTTGCGTTATTTCGTTTTCGCTGACGAGCTCGGATCCATCCTGGGGCACAAGGTCGACTTTTGTTCACAACTTCATCCAGCCTTTCGCGATCGCATCGCGCATGCAGCCTTGACAATCTCTGAGCGGTCGTGACCTAAGCCTCACGCTGCGTCAGATCGTGGAGTTCGCGGATGAAGTAGCGGCCCTGATTAAGGAACGATTTGGAGACGAGTCGCGAATTTCGTCGCGCGTTGGAGCGTGATCAAGAGGAGGAACGGATGAGCCGAGTACGAGTTTTAGTCGGGACCCGCAAGGGCGCGTTTATCCTCACGGCAGATGGTAAGCGCCAGAAGTGGGACATCAGCGGTCCGCATTTTGCCGGCTGGGAGCTGTATCATATGAAGGGCTCACCGGTTAATCCAAACCGGCTCTATGCCTCGCAGAGCAGCTCCTGGTTCGGACAAATCATTCAGCGTTCCGATGACGGCGGCAAAACATGGGCAACGCCGGGAGGCGGGATCGAGACGACACCGGAGGGAATGCCGGAAGGCGAAAGCAATAAATTCGCCTACGACGGTATCCCCGGAACGCATCAGTGGTACGACGGGACCCAGCATCCGTGGGAGTTCAAGCGCGTCTGGCACCTCGAGCCGTCATTGAGCGACCCGGAAACGGTTTACGCGGGAGTCGAAGACGCGGCGCTTTTCCGATCGACGGACGGCGGGACATCGTGGCAGGAGCTTTCCGGTCTACGCAAACATAACACCGGCCCGAAATGGCAGCCCGGGGCAGGCGGCATGTGTCTGCACACCATCCTCCTTGATCCAGTAAATCCCGATCGCATTTTCACCGCGATTTCTGCCGCCGGCGCTTTCCGCAGCGACGACCGCGGCGAGACATGGCGCCCGATCAATCGCGGTCTGCATTCGCAATACATCCCGGACCCAAACGCGGAGGTCGGCCACTGCGTTCATCGCATCGCGATGCATGCCTCAAGACCGAACACCCTCTTCATGCAGAAACACTGGGACGTAATGCGAAGCGATGACGCGGGGGATTCATGGCATGAAGTGAGTGATAATCTCCCGAGCGATTTCGGTTTCCCAATCGACGTGCACGCGCACGAGCCGGAAACGATTTACGTCGTCCCGATCAAGAGCGACTCCGAGCATTTCCCGCCGGACGGGAAGTTGCGCGTTTACCGGAGCCGGACCGGAGGAAACGAATGGGAAGCGCTGACGAAGGGCCTCCCGCAACGGGATTGCTACGTGAACGTGTTGCGCGACGCCATGGCCGTGGACTCGTTAGACGGGTGCGGAGTTTACTTCGGCACCACGGGCGGCCAGCTTTATGGATCGGCTGACGCCGGCAACACCTGGACCGCGATTGTGCGTGATCTTCCCGCGGTGCTCTCCGTCGAGGCGCAGACGCTGCCATGATCCGCGTCGTGCTCCCTCATCACCTGCGGACACTCGCACGCGTGGGAGATGAAGTGCAGGTCGACGTCGACGGCGCCGCAACTCAGCGTGCAGTCTTGGACGCGCTGGAAGCCGGATATCCGGCTTTGCGGGGGACTATTCGGGATCACGTCACGCACAAGCGCCGCCCCATGGTGCGGTTCTTCGCCTGCGAAGAGGATGTCTCACACGACGGACCCGACACACCGCTGCCGGAAGCTGTCGCCAAAGGCACGGAGCCGTTCTTCATCATCGGTGCGATCGCAGGCGGCTGAGGGAGAACTTCGTTCGCGAACTGGAAGTTCAGCTGCCGGAGATCCCGTTGGTCGTCGGAATCATTGAACGCGCATTTCGACGAAGTGCTCGCTGTGATCGTCCACCAACGGAATCACTCCATCGGTCAACGCTTCTCCGTCCAAAAATAAGCCAGTCGATGCGTCCGCACTATCGGTGCAGCGGCTGAGAGTGATGTGATAAACCGTTTGATGGTACCGATAGTGAATCTTATAGCTTGTCCAGCTTGCCGGGAAATGGGGGATGAGACGCAGCTGGTTTTTTTCCAAATGAACCCCGAGCAGCGTTTCAATCAGGAGTCGATACATCCAGCCGGCTGATCCGGTATACCAAGTCCAGCCGCCTCGGCCAGTGTGCGGAGCGACTGCGTAGACGTCGGCGGCGGCGACATAGGGCTCGACTTTGTAGGTGGCGATTTGTTCGGCACTACCGCCGTGATGGACGGGATTGAGCAAGGCAAAAAGTTCCCAGGCGCGCTCAGTTTCTCCCATGAGCGCGAAGGCCATCGTGGTCCAGATGGCGCCGTGCGTGTACTGGCCGCCGTTCTCGCGCACGCCCGGGATGTAGCCTTTAATATAGCCCGGGTTGAGCGGCGATTTGTCGAAAGGCGGATCGAAGAGTTGGATCAGTTTTGCATCGCGACGGATCAGGCGGGCATCCACCGAATTCATGGCCTGACTGGAGCGATGCGGATCGCCGGCTCCGCTGATGACCGACCAGCTTTGCGGCAGTGAATCGATCTGACACTCAGGGTTCGTTTGCGAACCGAGCGGGTCGCCGCTGTCGAAGTAGGCGCGTCGGTACCACTGCCCATCCCAAGCATTCGCCTCGATGTTTTTTTGCAGTTGTTTCGCTTCCGCCAAGCAGCGGTCGGCGAAAGGAAGGTCTTCGCGTGCACGTGCGAGCTCGGCGAACTGCGTCAGCACATCGTAAAGGAAAAAGGCGAGCCAAACGCTTTCGCCGCGGCCTTCTTTTCCCACCATGTTCATGCCGTCGTTCCAATCTCCACAACCGATGAGCGGCAGACCGTGCTCGCCGAACTTCAAGCCATGCTCGATCGCGCGCACGCAATGTTCGTAGAGCGGACCCGATTCCTGCGAGCGATTCGGTAGATCGTAATAGGCTTCCTCTTCGGGCATGACCAGTCGCGCTTCGAGGAAAGGGATCTGCTCGTCGAGCACGCCGGTATCTGCGACGGAGGAGACGTAGCGGCAGGTGACGTAGGGCAGCCAGAGATAGTCGTCGGAAAAATGTGTGCGCACGCCGCGGCCGGCGGGCGGATGCCACCAATGCTGTACGTCGCCTTCGCGGAATTGATGCATAGCGGCGCGAAGCAAATGCTCACGCGTGAGGGCAGGCTCGGCGTGGACCAGCGCCATCACATCCTGCAATTGGTCGCGGAATCCGTAGGCGCCGCCCGATTGATAAAAGCCCGTGCGTCCCCAAAGCCGGCAGGACAAGGTCTGGTACAAGAGCCAGCCGTTCGCCATCACGTTCACCGCCGGATCCGGCGTGTCCACGTTGACTGCGCCAAGAGTGCGGTTCCAAAACTGATGGACACCATCAAGCGCCACCGCGCTCGCGTCCGCGCGGCGAAAGCGCTGGATCAATTGCTGCACCTCCCCAGAATTCCGACCGACCCCAAGGCGAAAACTCGTCTCGCGTTCCTGCCCTCCGGCCAGATCGAAAGCAACCTGTACCGCGCCACAGGGATCCAGGCCCGCACCGACTTTGCCGGAAAGGCGCGCGCGCTTTAGTGCCGCCGGTTGCGACACGTTCCCGTTGCGTCCCAGAAATTCGTTTCGATTTCCGGTCAGGGTGCGGCTCGGCTCGTTCACATCGAGAAAAACAATGCGGTCCGGGAACTCGATGTTGTAGAAGTTGCGCGCGAGCAACGCGCCCGTCTTGAGATCCACTTCGGTCTGCACGTTGAGCAGAGTCTTGTGCCGCAAATCGCCCAAGACCCATTCGCAGTAACCGGTGACGGACAAACGGCGCGGCCCGCCGGAGACGTTGCGCAATTTCAAATTGGTCAGCTTGACCGGCGCGTCCATGGCGACGTAAACCCACATCTCGGAGACAATGCCTTGCTCGTAGTGCTCAAAGACGGTGTAACCGAAACCGTGTCGGATGACATAAGGTGTTGCGCCCCGCGCGGGCCATGGCGTCGGCGACCAGACCTGCCCAGTCTCCTCATCGCGAATGTAAAAAGCCTCGCCGGCGCTGTCCTGCACGGGATCGTTCTGCCAGGGCGTCAGTCGAAATTCGTGCGCGTTCTCGGCCCAGGTGTATGCAGCGCCGCTCTCCGAGACGACGGTTCCGAATGATGGATTCGCCAGCACATTGACCCATGGTGCCGGCGTAGTCTGACCAGGCGCGAGCGTGATCACGTATTCGTGCCCGTCGCGCGTGAAACCGCCGA
>JACCTI010000469.1 GCA_013812515.1 Chthoniobacterales bacterium | reverse complement strand
GCAAAATCGCGCATCCGTGCGGACAAGCCAGTGCCGAGGAACAGGAGCGAGATCGCTGCCGCGAGGAGGAAGTTCCAAAGGATGAGCCAATAGCCACCTTCGAAATACGCGTCCGATTTCGCCTTTTTGTCGGCGGGGACTGTGTCGAGCCAGGCGCGGGTGGCGGTCGCGGGATCGGCGTCAGGAGGGATTGATGGAGTCAAGACGGAGACCGATGGCGACGGTTCCTGGGCGAAAAGAGCTGGGGAGCACAAGAGCGAGACCGCCAGGAAGAGCGTTCGAAATGTTTTCATCCTCCGAAAGCTATCGACCGACCAGGAGGTTGTGAAGCGTTCCGCGAAGTCGACGTATTTCAAACTCTAGAAAACTCCGCGCGCGCGTTCCTTCATTGGCAGCACTTCGAGACATGTCGTCCACCAGCCCGTCTCGATAGTGGCGACAAATTCCGGTGGCAAATTCTCTGCCCGCATCTCCGACGCGAGGCGCGCATGATCGTACTCCAGCGGGATGAATTCAACGGTCACGGAAGCCTTTTCGTCTATGCTCAAAAGCGCATACCAGACGCAAGTGCGGCCGTCGTTGGCGGGCCGGCCGATCGCGCCGCAATTAATAAAATGCTTGCCGTTCGGCAACGCGCGATGCCAGTGCAGTCCAGTGTGGGTGCCGACGATGATGTCCGCTTCGAAGTCCTGGCAAAGTCGCTCGAGGAAGGCGAGCGAGGTCGTCGTCTCCCAGAGGAATTCATTCATCCTCCGCGGCGAACCATGACAGAGGAGGACGCGAACTCCGTTGAGGTTGAGCCGGATTTCACCGGGTAAATCGCGCATCCACGTTTTGTTTTCCGGTGCCGTGTTCGCGAAGGTGTAGTCATAGGACAGCCGCGCGAAGTAGTTGTCCTTCGCGTCGGTATACCCGCACTGACAATCGGCCAGATTGTTGCCCACGGAGTTGTCGTAATTGCCCTGCACGACCGGAATCTGCGCCTCGCGCAAAAGTGGAAAGACCTCGTCCGGATGCGGCCCAAACGCGCCCAAATCTCCAAGACAAAAAATGCGCGCGGCCCCGCGGCGCGGCGCATCCTCCAGCAGCGCCGCGAGCGCGAGATGATTCGAGTAAACTCCTCCGAAGATCGCGACGCGCTCCGTCATCTCGTGCTCCTGCTCGTGATCGTAATCGTGCTCGATTCCTTTTCACTCAACCAGTCGAGCACCGTCTCGATCTGTTCATGTCCGGTGCGCAAAAGGAAATTCGGCGCGCGCCCGTAGCTCTTCATCCCGAGCGTAAAGTAATTCGGTTCCGGATGCATCAGCATCTCGGCGCCGAACGCGGGCGTCTTTAAACAATCAGCGCCAGCCTCGCCGAGCAAGGACGCCGCAAGCGGATACGTCCCTTCCGTCGCCCAGCAAGTTTGCACCTGCAGCTCGCGCGCAAGCATGAGATCCGGCCGGAATCCGGTTGCGACGATGATCTCGTCGATGACAAGGCTGTACTCATCGTTAGGCGTCGCGATTCTAACCGGAAGCGCACCGTTCAGGTTTGCGATCGACTCGATGCTCGCCGCGCGATGCAACGTGACGCGACCTTCCTGCACGAGCCGATTCGACTTTGCCGCCAGGCGAGATCGTTCAGGCAAGGGATCATCGGGAATCTCCTCGGAGGGCAACGCGCGGTCGCGACGCAGCAGCCAATGAGTCTCCGCAGAGCCAAGTTCGACTAGGCCGGTCACCGCGGTCGCGCCGGAGTGCCCCGCTCCGACAACCAGAACACGCCGACCTGCAAAGCGTTTGCCGTCTCTTCCGATGAAATCAGGGATGCCGTAGAAAATCCGATCGCGCGCCGCACCTTCGCCCGGTGCGGGAATGCCGCCGTCGCCAAGTCCGTTCGGCTGCGTGTAGGTGCCGGTGCAATCGAGGATGACATCGGCGTTCACGACACGTTCGTCACCGGTGGCGTTTCTCGTGAGCATTCGAAAGCGCGTATTCCCGCGAACCGATTCGCCAATGTGATCACCCTTGAGCACGCCGGAACGGCCAATCGCCAGGACTGCTGTGTCCTCGTGGAGGACGTCGGGAGGCAAACTGCGGGCGAGGGAAAGGAGATAGCGCTCGCGAAACTCGGCGCCGGTTAGCAGCTCGTTAGACTCCGGCAAGGAAGCGCCGGAGCGCTCCAATCTTTCGCGACCGCGCGCGGTGGAATTCATCCCGAAAGGGGAAAACATCTTCACGTGCCCCCATTGCCGGACCGCGTCCGCCACTTTGCCGCGCTCGAAGATTTCCACTTCGAATCCGCCATCCATTGCGGCGATTGCGGCTTCGAGCCCAATAGGTCCTGCACCAATGATCGCGATGCGTTTCATCGCGGTCGCGAAAAAGTCCGGGGAGCGCACGCCTGTGGCGTGCTGGCAATGGCCTCCAGGCCTTTGCGAACTTTCGAGGCGCCGGCATCCGCCGTGGCTCGTGAACGGACGAAAGTTCGTGATCGCAGAATGCGATCACCAGCACGCTGCAAGCGTGCGCTCCCCGGAATATTCCCCGCAACGCTCATCAGTTTTGCGTCGGCGTTGTCCCGAGCGCGGGATTCGCTTCGGAACCGGAGCGGGCGAGACGATTGCCTTCCAGACTGCCGGCATTCGAGCAGAGCGCACCGAAGCGGTAGCAAGTGATGCAGGCTTGATGACGCAGCCGATAACCGTTCAATGAATCGCGGAGAGTGACGCCGAGTTTCGCGTCCGGTTTGTCGACCAGGATCGGGCAGACATGCACGCCGCGATCGCTCACCACCCGGCTGTTGTGACAGAGGAGTTGCGTCTCATCGTAACCGACCATCATCGCTTCGGTGACGAATTCGTACTTGCCGTAGCCGTGATCGCGCTTCGCTTCCTGCCCGATCTTGAGTGACGGCAGCAATTTCATCCGCGGACGGGTGTAGCCGATCTCGGCCAGTCGCGCTTTGAACTCGCGCAGAAACTCATCGTCCTGGTGGATTTCCCACGAGCGCATCGAGGTGATGATGGGAAGAAATCCCGCCGCCACGAGCATGCGGACGCCGTTCATGGCCTGCACGAAAGTGCCCGGACCGCGGATCGGATCGTTCGTCTCGGGCGAGAAGCCATCGATGCTCACGCGCAGCTCGAGTGAATACTCAGAGGCATCGCGCATCCCGGCGAGGCGCGCGATTTTCTCTTCGGTGAAACGGGTCGCGTTCGTCAGCACCGTGGCGGGTCCGACTGCGAGCGTTGCTTCCAAGATTTCGAAGATCTCGGGATTGATGAACGGTTCGCCGCCGGTGAAATAAAATTCCTTCACGCCGTACTGCACCGCTTCGTCGAGGTGCGGCTTGAACTGCTCGAACTTCATCAACCCGAGGGTGTGATTCTGGGGCGAACAGGAGATGAAGCAGTGATTGCAGCGCAGATTGCAAAGTGTGCCCGCGACCTGAAACCAAAGCGTGTCGAGCGATGTCAGAGGGAGGAAGGGTGGACGATCTGTGTCGGTTGCGGTCATAGGTAGCGCATGCTTCCAGCTTGCGGCGGAGCGGCGACAATCCTGTCGCCATGGCCCGCGGGCGGAGATATCCACGGCGACAGGATTGTCGCCGCTCCGCTGCTCGCAGTCGGCAAGCGGGCAGCTTGCGCTACCTTCTTCATCGCGGCCATGTGGAAATCTCCTCCTTTTTCACCCGCACGAAGACGGGAGTTTGAAGAGCGATCGGCGTGCGGTTCGCGGTATCAACGATGAGCGTCTCGTCGCCCGCACGGAGACAAAGGCGCAGCCGATTGCCGAGGAAAGTCGAGGATTCGACGATCGCGGAAAAATCCGCTTCCTCTTGCCGCACCAACTCGAGCGCTTCCGGCCGAATCATCGCCCAACACTTCAGGGCGCTGTCTGGACTCGATCCATTCGCACTCGCGAAGGGGAGCCGAACCTGACCGGTTCTGTTATCAGCTTCCGCCGCGAACACGTTGGAATCGCCGAGAAAATTTGCCACGAAGAGGTTCGCCGGGCGCTGATACAAATCGATCGGCGCACCGGTTTGTTCGATCCGGCCCTCGTTCACGATGATCATTTCATGGCCAAGGCTCATCGCTTCAGTTTGATCGTGTGTGACGTAGACGGTGGTGATACCGAGTTCGCCGAGGAGTCGCAGCAATTCAGCACGGAGCTCTTCGCGCAGCTTTGCATCGAGCGCGGAGAGGGGCTCGTCCATCAGAAGCAACGCCGGCCGAATCGCAAGCGCGCGCGCCATCGCGACGCGCTGTTGTTCGCCGCCGGATATTTCTGTGATGCGTCTTTCGGCCAGATGCTCGATCCGCGTGAGCGCGAGCGTTTCGCGGGCGCGCGCGCTTCGCTCGACCGCTGCCGCGCCGCGGACGCGCAATCCGAATTCGACATTTTTCTGCACGCTCAGATGCGGGAAGAGCGAGTAGTTTTGAAACACCATCCCGAAATCACGCCGCTCCGGCGGCACTGCCGTGATGTCGCGGCCATCGAGATGAACCGTGCCGCGGTCGGGCTGCTTCAAGCCGGCAATGAGCGCCAGCGCGGTGCTTTTGCCGGAGCCGCTCGGGCCGAGGATGGTTGTTATCTTGCCGTCGGCAAAACGATGACTGAAATCCCGCACGGCGTGTTGTGCGCCGTACCGTTTCTCGAGTGAGCGGACTTCGAGCATCGTTCAGGCGGCCTGCTCGAGGCGGTTAAATTCCCGACCGCCGATCCATTGCAGCGCGAGGAGGACCGGGATGATGACAGCGAGAAAAATGGTGGTCGCGGCGCTCGAGACCGCGAAGCTGTTCGCGGTGTAGGTGGCGTAAAGCGCGGCGGGATAGGTTTGATGCAACGGCGTATTGAGCAGGAAGCTGACATTGAATTCGCCCCACGAAATCGCGAAGACCAGGAGCGACCCGACAATGATGCTGTGCCGCAGATTTGGGAGGATGACGAAGAGAGAGCGCTGCCATCTATTCGCGCCCAGGCTTTGTGCGACGCCTTCCAGTTTTTCCAAATCGAAACTGCGCAGGGCGTTGGTCACGACGCGCATCATGAGCGGGATGGTGTAGAGCACGTGACCGCAAAGGATGAGCCACCACTGGCCGCGCACGATGGTGTAGGCCTGGATCAAGCCGATGGACATGGCAATGCCCGGAATGGAAAGCGGCAGGAGCGTGATCTCTTCCAGCGCGCGTCCGGCGCGCGAGTCCGTCCGCACGATCGCGTAGGCGGCCGGCACGCTGACCACGATGCAGACGGCAACTGAAAGAAGTGCGAGGAGCAAACTGAATTGCATGGACCTGCCATAGAGCGCGAAGACGTAACCGAACCAGCCGGGCACAAACGCGCTCGTATCGGCGGCCCAGCGCTCGCTTGAAACGCCGAGGAGTGAAGGGTCGAGGAACGCGCCGGCGAGCACGACGAGCAAGGGAGCGGCTACCACGATGAGCAAGGCCCATGTGATGAGGTAGAGCGCAAGAATGCCGATGCGATCCATTCTCATGCGGGTGTCCCTTCACCAGCGTCGATCCTGCGGCCCGAGGGCGGGCCGGCTCCACCGCGGCCTTCCGCGTCTTGGAGCTGGCCTGCCCCCAGGCCGGAGGTCGCGCGCACAGAATAGTTGATGACGCATGCAAGGAGAACGAGCGCGATCGACATCGCGGCCATCAAGCCTTGGTTTCCGTAACCGGTGATTTGCTGGAAGATTTCCAGCGGCAAAACGGAGAAGCGCTTCGAGAGAATCAGGGCGACGCCGAAAGAGCCTAACGAGACGGTGAAGGTGACTGCGAAAGTAGAAACGAGCGGCCGCCAGATCAAGGGCAGGATGAGGAGGCGCAAGCGTTGCCAGGTGCCAGCGCCGAGCGAGCGCGCAGCCACGCTGAGCTGCGGATCGAATTTTCGCAGGGCAGATTCGAGCGTGAGGGTGGCCCGCGGGATTTCGAAATAAAGATAGGCGATAACGAGACCGCCGAGCTGATAGGCGGAACCGGCGAGGTAATTGTGTCCGGTGATTCGCTGGAGAAATTGCGGCACGGCTCCGATCCGACCGAGCATGATCACGGCGAGGAAACCGACGATGATTCCCGAGAACGACATCGGAAGAGTAAAGATGGCGCGGACGAGGTTTTTGCCGGGGAAGTTCTCGTTCGCGAAAAGCCAGGCGGGCGCGAGACAGATGAGCGAAGAAAGCGCGGCCACGAGCGCGCTCAGAATCACGGAATGGAAGAGCGCGCGGCGGTAAGGCGCCTCGGTGAAGAGGAGGAGGTAATTGCTCAAGCCGAGTCCGTTCGCGTTCTGCAGGCTTCGGCCGAGAAGAAGCGCGAGCGGGTATAACAGGAGCAGCGCGAGCAGCAGAATCAGTGGAAAGGAGAGCGCGAGTTTTCTAGCGGCGTTCATTGCGGTTCCGGGGAGCGCACGCCTGTGGCGTGCTGGTTTCGGTATTCTACCGAAACAGTCTTTGGTAAACGGTCGCCACGGGATCGATCGCCCGCGCACGAAAGTTCGTCGCGGCAGAATGCCGACGACCAGCACGCTACAAGCGTGCGCTCCCCAGAGCGCTCATTACGCGCGTCGTCCACTAGCGTTTGATCTCCTTGCTCCAGCGCGCTTTCACCGCGTCGGCGTTGGCGGCCATTTCGTTTAGCGGCAGCGTGATCGCTTTTGCGTAATTGGATTCCGGCGGGAATTGCTTCTGCAAATCGGCGTCCAGATCGACCTTCATCACGGGGCGAAAGAACGATTGCGCCATCAGCTTTTGCGCGGAATCACCGAGGCACCAGTCGAGATACTTCTTCGTCTCTTCCGGATGCGGCGCGCCGGCCACCATCCCCATGACGAGCGGCATCACGACCGTGCCTTCGCTCGCGATCACCGTTTCGATCGGCGCCTTGTCGACCCACTGCGCTTTCAATCCATTCCCGTCGGCGTTGATCCAGATCGGAATCTCACCGCGCAGGAGATCGTTGTAGCTGTTCTCCTTGGCGTAGTTGACCACGTTCGCGTCCAATTTTTTCAAGTAGTCAAAACCGGCTTTCATGTCCGCGCCGCCGCCCATGATCGAGTTAATGCCATAAACAAAGGTGAACCCGGTCCCTTGGATGGTCGGGTCGTCGTAAACGACCATGCCTTTGTATTCGGGCTTGAGCAGATCGGCGAAGGAGCGCGGCACCGGTTTTCCGCCGAGCGCGCTTTTGTTCACGAGGATGGCGATGTGGCCGGTGTGGACGGTCCACCATTTTCCTTCGGGATCTTTCAAGCTGTCGGGAATCTTCTCCCAACCCTTGGGCTGGTACGGCTGGTGCAAACCTTTCGTCGCGGCCTGATAGCCGATCGCGCCCGAGTAATAAGCGCAGTCGGCTTGCGGGTTTGCTTTCTCCGCGTCGAGCGCTGCCATCGCGGCGGAGCTGCCTTTCATATCGGGCGGAACGCGCACCCCCGTTTCCTTCATGTAAGCCGCCGTCACCCCGCCCCAGTTCGCGTAATTTGGGATGCAGTCATATTGAATGACGACTTTCTCCTGCGCGTGGGCAACGAGCGCAGCGAGCAATCCGAGAGCGGTCAGGAGTAATTTTTTCATAGTTAGAATTTGATTTGGAGTTGGCTGAGCAGGGTGTTGCGGAACGATTCGTCGCCGATATTGGCGTTGCCGGCGCCGTTGAAGTACTCGCCGATGTAGTTGATCTGGAAGCGGACGTTGCCGTTCAGGAACCAATTGAGGCCGGCGGTGATGGCCGTAATCGAATCGCCGTCGACACCAGCGACCGCGTTGCCATCGAGCTCGGCATGTTCGAGCCGGATGAGAGGCTGAAGTCCCCCGCTGACATCACCTTGGATGAAGTAAGCGGCCTGCAGGAAACCGCCGGCCAGCCTCAAGTCAGCATCTTTGAAATCGAAATACATCCCTTCGCCACGAAGCGAAAAGCGTCCCGGCTCATAAAGGAAATCGAACTCCGCGCCATCACGATTCCCATCCACGTTCGTGCGGATGTAAGGCGCGCCGCTCAGGCTCGAGAGGGTGAGAAATTCGTCGGATTCGGAATCGTTATGATCGTACCCCGCGCCGATGGTCCATTGCTGATGCGGTTGCCAGACGAGCTTGGCCTGCACTTCCTTCGAGTCGTTATTGTCGCGTGAATTGCCGCCGAACCCGAGCGGGCTTTCATTGCTGGCGGAAGCGTTGCCATTCCAGATGCCGGCGTAATAAGTGAGCTGCGGCCTAAATTTTTTCGCCACGCCGCCTAGCTTCCCGAGGGTGTCCTGGGTCACACCCGGCGGGAACGGCGGCTTCATTGAAACCGTGGAGGTGTCAATGTATTCGCGCTCCGGTCCGAGTGGGATGTTCCCCCAGATCATGCCGCCGGTCTGCACATCGAGCGCGGGCACGCTGAACATCGCGTTGAGCGCGATGTAACGCTCGATCGTGTCGATCGCGCGCGAGGAGCGGAAGTTCTCGAAGGAAAACGGCGTGGTGAATTTGCCCAGCCGCAGCTGCAACTTGTCGTCGACGATCTTCGCGTTGAGCCGCGCTTCGACCAGCGAAGTTCCACCGAGCGGCGCGGCGTCGATTTCGATGAAGAGCTCGTAGCGCTTGTAGAAATCCGCGATCCAGTCGAGCCGCGCACGTCGGATGCGGGTGTCGAAGTTTTGGAAGGAGAACCCGTTCGCGCCGTCGGTCAGGGTGAATTGCGCTTGCGCGTAGCCAAAGAGCCGGAGCCGAAAATTATCGTCGGGCGACTTGAGGAAAAATCCGCCGCCGTTTGGATTGATGCCGACTTTCCAATCCTTGGCCGCTTCCTCCTTGAAGCGCGTTTCGATCATGGCGGGCAATTTGGGCGAGCTCACGGCCACGGTGGGAGCAGCGGGCTTCTCCGCGCTTGCGCCAGGCTTGCTCGCTTTCTCGCGTTTCATCGCGGTGAGCATCTCGCTCATTTGCTGGCGCAGCTCCGCGTTTTCGCGCTCCAGTTTTTCGAGGCGCGCCTCGATGCTGGAGGATGCGGCCTGGCCATGTGCGGCTGGCAGGCAGAGCGAGAAGAATAGGAGAAATGGGACTAATCGTTTCATGAAGTTCGTCGTCAGTGCGGCCCTCTTCGTAAGAAAAGGGCAAGGGATTGCAGTCAGCGGCACCGGCGGAAGCGCTTGGCTTCGCCGGCTCTCTGCAGCAGCTAACCGACGAAGGCCGGCGGCGGCATCTGGCCGCGCACGCGAACGAATTGGCGGGCGAGATCGACGAAGGATCGGGCCACGTCGCCCGCGACGGGAACGAACTCGAGCAACGAGGAAGCAAACTGCGCGATCCAGTCAGAACCTCGGGCCAGGATTGCCAGATCAGCCCACGAATCCAGATCGTGTTTTACCGGAAGGAGCAGGACTTCCTCGGCGCGGCAGCGATTTTGCAGCTGCTCGCAATCGGTATTTTTCTCCCACCGAATCCCTCGCAGGAGATGAAGCTCTTCCGTTCGGAAGGCGATCAGGTAGCAACCGCCGCGATGATCCGGGCCGAGAACAATGCGATGAGTCTCGAGTTGCTCGAAAGCGAAAGAAATATCGCGCGCGCAAAGACTCGGGCAATCGCGACCGACGGCAACGATTTGCTCGTAACCTAACGAGCGGATCGTTTCGAGGGCATTCTCAAATCGCTCCGCGAAGTTCCGCCCGATTTGCTGATGGACATTACGTTTGTCATCAGCTGCACCAAGGCTCCGGGTGAAAAAATGCGCGTCTGCCGCCACTCCCTCGACTTTGGGGCCAGTCAGAAGCGGGAGTATCGCAGTCGGGAAAGCTCGCCGAGCGAGATCGGTCTTCGCGTCGTTGGCAAAGATCAGAACAGCGCGTCTAGGCACAGCGTAAGGAAGCATTTCGTTTTCTCCGGCCCGAGGTTTTCCTCGGCTCTTGCTGATCTCAATCTCCGTCGCTGATATGGAATCGGATGCAGTTAGGCAAGGATTTTCGGGGATGACCGATCATGCCCGATAACCGGTCCGGAAGAAGACGCGGTAAATCGCGCCGCCAAGCAACCCGCCAACGATCGGCGCGACGATATAAACCGTCAGCCAGCCCAAACCATTCGCTGTGAATGGCACCGTCTTCCATCCGGCCACGGCCGAGAAAAGGCGGGGTCCCAAGTCTCGCGCGGGATTGAAGCAGGCCATCGTGAGTGGACCGAGCAGCGAAATGAGAATAGTGATCGTTAGGCCAATCGTGGCGGCGGTGAGGATCTGCGGGCGGTTCGCGTTCCGTTCGTCCGTCGCGCAGAAGATAACGAGCAGCAGAATCGCGGTGCCCACCACTTCCGCTCCGAAAGCAGCTCCGGGAGTCATCGTGCTGCGCGTTTCGCTGGTTAATGGTTTGCCGCCAGGGTTTGGGAAATACTCGCCAAAGATCATCGCAGTGGCTTCACTGCCGGAGTCGCCGCGGACGATTTTGTGCTTCGCTTCGTATCCGCGAATAGACCCGGCGAAGAGACTGTAAAGCAAGGCGGCGGCGACAAAGGCGCCGAGCATTTGGACGCCGATATACGGCAGCACCAGGCGCGCAGGAAAACGCGCCCACGCCGCGGAAGCGATCGTAACCGCGGGGTTTAGATGTGCGCTGCTCAGAGAGCCGGTGAGATATATCGCGGTCGCGATTCCGATGCCCCAGACGATCGCGATCTGGAAGACCCCAACCTGCGCACCGGTCGAGACCGCTGCGGCCACGCTTCCGCAGCCGAAGAAGACGAGGAGGAACGTGCCAAAGAATTCGCCGATGGCCCATTTTGGGATCGGCGTGCTCGCGACTTCAACGTCGGCACTGACGTGCGGGGGAGGCTCGGGCCGTGTTGCTCTGATTGGTTCGTCCATGGCACCACCTCTTAACAGCAATCGCCCCCGTCGCAGCAAACGCTGGCTTCCGTGGTTGCTTTGTAATCGTGGCCCTTTGTTTCTTTCGGATGACGCCGCGCGGTATGCGAGCAATCGAATGGCTGCGCCTCAGCCAGCGGCGTATCGTTCAACGGTTCGACGAGCTCGAAAAAGTGCTGATAAGGCGCTTTCCGGTAAAGGTTGTAGGTTTTATCGCAAACGGCGTAACGCACGCCGCGCTCCATCCGGTGATTGTCGTCATCGAGCACTTCTTTGAACGGACCGCGATAGATCACCGCCTGGTTTCGCTCGAAGCAGGGACCTTGTTTACCTTTGAATGCCTCCACTGTGACGGAACGAAATTCGATTCCTTCCACAGTCTGCCACGGTTTCTCGTCCCGCTTTAAGAGTTGAATTCCGTAGAACCCGGCCTCGCTGAATGCTCGGATAAACCCTTCCTCCGTGAGCGCGCCAGAGATGCAGCCACTCCAGAGTTCCGGATCATTTTGCAGGTGCTCCGGCACTTCTTCGTCGCAAACAATATCCGAGATCACGGCGCGTCCTCCTTTGCGCAAAACCCGGAAGATTTCCTCGAAGAGTTGCCGCTTCGCTTTGCTTTCCACCAAGTTCAAGACGCAGTTCGAGACGACTGCGTCGACTGAATCGCTTGCGACCAGTGGATGCTTGACGCGCAATTCCTGCGCAAGCTCGTCCGCGCGCAAAAAGGAAGCCGCATCGGTAATCGGCCGTGCCTTCAGTTCTTCCTCCAGTTTCTCGAGATCGAGCGCCAAATCCTGAATGCGGCCTTTGCGGAATTCCACATTTCGGTAGCCGATTCGTTCCGCCACAACGGGCGCATACGTGCGGGCAACCTTCAGCATTTCGTCCGTCATATCCACGCCGATGACGCGGCCCGTGGGCCCGACCACCTGCGCGGCGATAAACAGATTTTTCCCGTGCCGCTGCCGAGATCGAGGACCGTCTCACCTTCCCGCAGATACTTGCTCGGATCGCCGCAACCATAATCCCGATCGATCACCTCCTGCGGGATTGCCGTGAGGTACTCGGGATCGTAATCAACCGGACAACAAAGCTTCGCCTCGGAAGCCTGCGCGCCGGCGGCGTAGCGTTCTCTGACTGCGACTTCTGCTTTCAACGTGTTCATGGTTGTCTTGTTTGGCATAGCACTAGAGGAGGAACGATTCTCCCGGAGAGAACATTGTAGGGGAAACGGAGGAACGAAGCGCTGCGCCGAGTGGGCCGCACCGCGCAACGTCAACCAGGAGAGCGCGTCGGGGCATCGG
>JACCTI010000464.1 GCA_013812515.1 Chthoniobacterales bacterium | reverse complement strand
ACGCCGATGATTTCCCAAAACGGCTTCTCCGGTCCGGACCAGTTGATGCGTTTACCGATCGCTTCCTGCCCCGGGAAAAAGCGGCGCGCGAATGTTTCGTTCACAATCAGGACGCGCGACTCCGTTTTGTTTTCGTCGAACGCGAAATCGCGACCGCGCAGCGGAATGCCCATGGTTTCGAAGTAGCCCGGGCTGGCCTCGAACGGCACCGCCTGCGGCAGATTGCTGGAGCCGGTCGCCTCCGCTCCCTCGACGTAGATGGTGGTGGAGTTGTAATTGATCGAGAGCGGGAGGTTGTCTGTCAGCGCGGCGACCTGCACTTGCGGCAGAGCCTTTGCGCGCTCCAGGACCTGAAGTTGGAACGCGCGAGTCTTCGCTTCGTCGTATCCCTGCAGAGTGGTGTCGAAGGAAAGCGCGACTGCGTTCTCAGGGTTGAAGCCCGGCCGCATCCGTTGCGCAGCTTGCAAGCTGCGCACGATCAAGCCGGCGCTCACGAGCAAGACGAGCGAGAGCGAGACCTGCCCGACGACGAGACCGTTGCGCAAACGCGAACGACGGAAGCCGCCCATCGATGCTTCGTCCTTGAGCGCAGGAGCGAGCTGCGGCTTGGAAGATTGCAGCGCGGGGATGATGCTAAAGACGATCCCGGTCGCAATCGAGAGGAGGAGCGTGAAGAGGAGAACGCGCCAGTCGGTCCGGAGATCGAAGAGAAGCGCAACCTCGGTCGGCAGTTGAATGGCCCGGACGGAGCGATTGATAAAGGCGGCGAGCAGCACGCCGGCGCCGCCGCCTGCAAGGGAGATGAGAATGCTTTCGGTGAGGAGTTGCCTAACGAGTCGTGAACGGCTCGCGCCCACTGCGAGCCGCACCGCGATTTCTTTCCGGCGCTCGGTTGAGCGGGCGAGGAGGAGATTCGCCAGGTTCACGCAGGCGAGCAGGAGCACGAGCGCGCCTACCGCCGTGAGCACGCCCGCGAAGCCGAAGACCGAGTCGCGAATCTCCGGCAGGAACAAGCCTGGCTTCATCAAACGCACGCCGCGCCCCGCGACCTCCGGATAGTCTTTGCCCATCTGCACGGTGAGCGTTTGCAGCATTGCTTCAGCCTGCTTCTCGTTCACGCTGGGCTTAAGCCGACCGACCACGAACATGTTGTCGCTGTCGCGCTGCTCGAGGTAGTTGCTCCCGGGCTCGATCTCTTTCGCCATCATGGTGGGCACCCACATCTCGGGCGCGTAGGCTACCTCGGTGCCGATGAAACCTTTCGGCGCCACACCGATGACAGTGAACGTGCGGTTATTCAGCAGCACCGTCTTGCCCACGATTGCCGGGTCGGAGCCGAAGCGGCTTTGCCAGCAGCCGTGGCTCAAGACGGTGACCGCCGCGGCGCCCGGCGTGGCGTCTTCCTCTGGTAGGAATTCGCGCCCGAGCGCTGGTTTGACACCCAGCACGTCGAAGTAGTTTCCCGAGACGACATAACCCCAGACGCGCTGGTTTACGCCGTTATGGCTCAGGCTGCTCACTACAACGCGATAGGCGCAAAGCCCGGAAAAGACCGTGTTGCGGTCGCGATAGTCTTTGTAGTTCAGGTACGATTGGATCGTGATGTCCGCGCCGTCGTGCAGCGTTCCATAGACCTCGGTGAGCCGCGCGGGCTCGTGCACCGCGAGCGGTCGCAAGAGAACCGTGTCGATAAGGCTGAAGATGGAGGTGTTGGCGCCAATCCCTAGCGCCATCGAGATGATGGCAAGCGCGGCGAAGCCGGGGTGCTTACGGAGTTGGCGAAAGCCGTAGCGGATGTCCTGCAAGATCGTTTCCATGGAATCAGGCAGGCGCTGGTTCGACTCGAAGCTCGTGAGGATTGCTTCGCGCGGTCTCGCCTACGCAAATGAGATGTGACGCCGGCGCGGTTTGGATTCAGGAATCTTGCGGGTCTTCCGGCAAAGTGTGCGAGCAAGGAGGTGGGACTCTGTGGTGGCAGCCGTGTCGGCTGCAAGAGTTCCCCGCAGGCGACACGCCTGCCTCTACAGTGCTCGTTCTATAAATTCGCCCGCCGGAAGCTTATTGTCGCTCTAAGTCGAATCCGGTACCTCGACCTGCAGAAACTGCCTGGCCGATTCGCGCACCATCTCCTTGTTCGCATCGGAGCGACGCAGCCAACCCCCTACGATTGAACGCATGCGGGGATTCGGCGCGAAGCGTTCCGCGTGTTCGTCGATGAAACACCAGTAGAGGTAATTGTAAGGACAGGCATCCGGGCCGGTTTTCTGTTCGGGATCAAAGCGGCAACCAGCGCAGTAGTTGCTCATGCGATTGATATAAGTGCTGGTCGCGGCATAGGGCTTCGACGCCATGTAACCGCCATCAGCGTAGAGCGACATGCCAAGAACATTTGGCGCCATGACCCAATCGTAGGCGTCGACATACATCTCGTTATACCAGCGGAGCGCTTCCTGCGGGCTGATGCCGCTGATGAGACAGAAATTCCCGAGCACCATGAGACGCTGGATGTGGTGATTCCACCCGAGTTCGAGGTTCTGTTTCAGAACATGGTGCAGACAATTCATCCCTGTCTGGGCGGTGTAGAACCAGTCCGGCAACGGGCGATTCGCGCCTAACGAGTTCGACATCTTGTACTCGGGCCCGCGAAACCAATAGACGCCGTTGATGAACTCGCGCCAGCCGACCACCTGGCGCACATAGCCTTCCACGGAATTGAGCGGCGCGCGGCCGCGTCGATCGCCGCCTCCACGCATTCACGCGGGACGAGCAAACCGAGATCGAGCAGGGGCGAAAGTACGGAATGGAAAAGGTGCGGCTCGCCTTCTGCCATCATGTCTTCGAAGGGGCCGAAGTTCGGGAGGCGTTCGTTGATGAATGAGCGCAGCCAGCGAAGCGCGCCGGCGCGGTCAACCGGCAGCCAGAACTGCTGGACGCGCCCCGGATTATCCGGGAACTCACGTGCGACCATCTGCATCACCTCGGTCGTAATTCCGTCCGGATCCTCCCGGAGAGGTGTGCTGGGGCATGGAGCGCCGGCGCGTTTCCAGGTGTTGTAACCGGTTCTCCGCATCGTAATTCCACGCGCCTCCGACCGGCTTCCCATTCTCATCCATGAGCCAGCCGAAGCGTTGCCGGACGCGGCGGTAATGGTTCTCCATCACGAGTCGTCGCTGGCCGGAAGCCCAGTCGCGGAACTCGTCACGCGGAACGAGAAACTGTTTTGTCGGGACGAGCTCAATCGGAATCCGCAACTTACGACCGAGCTTTAGGACGACGTCCGTCTCCGGAAACGAGTTCGGTTGAGCAAGAACCAGCTTCGATGAGTTGTGCTGCTCGAGGTGACGTCACAAGCCGTCTTCAAATGTGGCGTTATCGTTGATGAGATGGTAATCGACCTCCCAGCCTTGCTGGCGCAGGTCGCGCGCGAAGTGACGCATGGCGC
>JACCTI010000179.1 GCA_013812515.1 Chthoniobacterales bacterium | reverse complement strand
CCTCGGTCACGACGTTGTCGCCCGGCAGCACGCCTTCGACGATCTCCACCTGGTCGCCGGCCTTCATCCCGATGACGACATTGCGGCGCTCGAAGGTGTTCCCGTCCCGCACGAACACGAATAGATTTCCGAGATCGCCGAGGACCGCGCGCTGCGGCACCGCGAGAACCTCCTGCGGATCGCCAATCGCAATCGCGACACTCGCCTGCATGTTCGGACGTAACTGCAGCTCGGGATTATCGAGCAGCACGTAAACTTCAAACGTCCGGCTCTCGCGCTCCAAGCCCACATCGAGCCGCTGCACCTTCCCTTCGAAGAGGCGTGCGGGAAAAACATCGAGACGCACCCGCGCGTTCTGACCGGGCTTGATCAGCGAAAGGTCGGGACTTTCGAACGTCATCCCGCGCGCGAGCACCTGTGAGTAGTCCGCTACCTCCATCAACACCGTGTCCGGATTGAGCGCCTGCCCGAGGCTCGCTTCCTGGCGGACAACGAATCCGTTGATCGGCGAGTTCAGAATCACGGGCGGATTGCCAACCGTGCGCGGCTCGAAGCGCAGCATCGGCTGGCCGGCCGTGACCCGATCGCCCAGCTTCACAAAAATCTCCGCCACTCTGCCCTCCGCGCGCGGCGCGATCTTCGCCAGCCGTTCCGGCAAACCTTCGATCCGTCCGATCATTGCGATCGTCCGTTGCAGCGGAGCGAGATTCGCTTCCACGGTTTGGACGCCGAGGTTCTTGATCGCCTCCTCGCTCAACACCACGGGTCCGGTCGCGATCGCCTCGGTTTCTCCCGGGCCATGAACGTGTCCTTCATGGGCGAGCGCGGCGAGTGGGAGGAAGGCGGCGAGTAAAAGAGACAGTCGTTTCATGGCGGTCATTTCGATTTGTCCTCTCGGCGCACGGTGCCGACTTCTTCGATGCGGCCCCCGATCAGTTGCTCGAGTTGATTGCGGGCGGAGAGCGCGTCGATCTGATATTCGAACGCTTTCTCCTGCGCTTCGATCAGGCTCTTTTGCACTTCGAAAAGCTGAAGCGTCGAGGCCTGGCCCGCGCGAAACTGCTGCAGGCTCGCATCGTAGGCCGCGCGGTAGGCCGGGATCACATCTTTCCGAAAACTGTCCACACGCGTTTGCAGATTCAGCACCTGCTGACGGCGCAGGGTGATCATCCGGTCCATGCTCACGCGATCAAAGGCAGCCACTTCGCGATTCGCCGCTTCGAGCGCGCCTTTCGCGCGCAGACTCGGTCCCTGGTTGCGATCCCAGATCGGAATGCGGCCGGCCAGCGTGACGCCAAACTCCGTCGTTTTGTTGCGGCTGCCGTAGCTGTAGATCAGCCCCGGCGCGAACTCTGGAAACACGGCGTCCGCGCGCGCGACGGAAACACTCCGGCTCGCCGCCGCCTGACGAGAAAGCGCCATCTGGCGCAGCCCCGCGCGCGACTCGGCAAATTGGCTGAGGGCAAATGTGGACGGGAGCGATCCAAAGGTTGGGCGCGTCAGTCTCAATTCGCCGAACGGGAAACCGGTCGCGCGTTGCAGTTCACTTTGCGTGCCGGCACGCTCGCCGCGCACAGCCAGCAACTCCGCTCCAAACCGCGCTTCCTCCGCCTGGAAGATACTCCGCTGCGAGGTGTCGCTTTGCCCTGCCTGAAGTTGCTCGTCGATCGTGCGGAGAGCGACACCCGCCTGCGCGCGCGCGCCGTCGAGCAGCGCCGCGCGTTCCTGCAGCGCCCAGAGGCGATAGTAAAGCACCGCGGTTTCATTCAGGACGCGGAGTACGTCCGCCTGCTGTTCAAGATTCGCCGCCGCGCGCAGCGCGACCGCGTAGGTTTTGCGCAGACCGAAATCCGACGGCCGGAGCGGTTGCTCCACTTCCAACTCGACGAAATTACCATCGCCGCTGGATTCAGAGGTCCGCGCCTCCGTCACTTTGAACAGCGGATTGATTTTCACCTCCGTCTCGATCGCGCGCCCGAGCTTTTCGGCGAGACTCGCACCAAGCTTCGCGATCTCCGGATTGAATTGGAGTGAGCGCCGCAATGCCTCATCGAGCGTCAAGACGCGAGCGTTGTCCGCCACCCGGCGCGTGACCGCCGGCTGCGCCGGGGCGCGCGCCTGCCCGCCGCCCAGGAGCGAGATCACGAGGAGCAATCGGAGAACACGGTTCATTCGTTGGGGGGATCTGCGTTTGCTACTTTTTGAACCAGGCCTTCTGCCAATCCTTCATCTGCGCGATCTCTTTTGTCTGCGCCTTGATGATCTCCGCGCCGAGCTGCTTCAGCTCGGCGCGGTCGATGCGTCCATCGATCAGCTTCGCCATCTCCACCGCGCCTTCATGATGCGTGATCATGTGGTCGAGGAACATCTTGTCGAACTCGGCGTCCTTCGCCGTCTTGAGCGCTTCCATCTCCTTCATCATTTTTTCCATGCCGGACATGCTGGCCATGGAGCCGGGAGCCTCGTTGTGCCAGCTCTTGAGCCAGCCGGTCATCTTGTCGATTTCCGCTTTCTGCGCGGAGACAATCTCGCCGCCCAGTTTGTTGAGCTCGGCGCGTTTCGTGTTCTTCGTCGCGAGCGTGCCGGTTTCGACCGCCATCTGATGGTGATGGATCATCTCCTTCAGGAACATGACTTCGAATTCCTTGCCCTTCAGCGGCTTCAGACCCTCCGTCATGGGGTCCTTGTCGTGCCCTGCCTTCTCGTGTTGCGCGGAGATGCTCGGCGCGCCGAAGTTGAGAGCGAGCGCGATGCTCGCTGCGGTGATGTGTGTTTTTAGGTTCATGCGTCGTCGTTTCTTGTTGGGGTTTTGGTTGGGCAAAATCTGAGGCTGCTCCGCGCAACGGGACCGCGCCGCGCACGGGCGCAATAGCACGCTCATTTCTTCGGCTCCTCCGGCGGCAGAACGTAGCGGAATTCGCGGTGGCGAATCCGGCCCCCGGCCGAGGCAATGTATTCCCCCGCGGCCAGCGTTCCGGTCGCCAGAACGGCCGTCGCGATCGCCAGGGGAATTGCCGCCCGGGGCGCGAATCGCTCCGTCAAAGCCGCTGTCGCCGCAAGCGCGGCGAGAGCGTAGAACAGGTAGATGAGCCGCTCGCCGCGGTGTTCATGTTCCTCCAGCCATTTGGCGCCGTCACTGTCGGCCAGCGGCAGCACGCGGGCGATCGCCCGTTCGCCGTAGTGGTAGACCGGCCAGGCGGAGAATGCGCTCACGAAGAGAACCGCCAGCGCGGTGAGACGCGCGCCGCGCGCCCGTGTCACGAGCGCGACCACCATGGCCAGCAAACCCATGGCCACTCCGTAGATGGGTAACGGGTTGAGCAGGACGTGCACATACTCTGGATTGCTGAGGTGCTGGAACATGGTGGCGCGTTAGGTCAGTGACTTGCGCGGCAACTTAATTGCAGGAGCCCGCTCACTTCTTGATCACGCCGCAGGTCAGCATCTCCTTGCCGGCATAGGGATTGGAGATTTGGGTCGAGGTCTGGACCCAATCCTTTTTCAGCATCGGGCAGTTCACGATGTAATAACCGTTTTGACCGGCTGCGAGCTTGATTGCGTGATCGCTCAGCTTCGCGAATTCGGTGCGCGCGGCGGCGATCTTCTCGCTGCTCGCGATCGGCGCGCCTTCTTCATTCAGGGCTGCGGCCGCTTTCTTCGCGCCTTCCAGATCGTCAGCGGCGAGCGCCCCGCGGACCTTCTCGTATTGCGCGAGGAATTGCTTGTCGTTGTCACTTAGCTCTGCCGCTTTGAGCGGAAGGGGGGTCGTCGCCGAGGTCAGCGCGATCAGCGCAAGGACCGCCAGCTTTCGGTAATTCGTTTCCATTTCTTTGTGTCTTTCTGTTTTAGCGTTGTTGAGTAAGTCGATATTGCCCGAGCACGAACGTCCCGGAGTGATTAAGTTGTCCTGCGCCTCCGATGCAGGGGCAAAGCGAGGCGACGAGGAAATAGCGTGGGACCGCTTCGTGCCGCAGGAACGGCGGCGGAACAGTCCCTACGCGAGGCGAGGGGGAGCGTGAGCGAGAAGGCTCCGCTGGAGAACGGATTCTGCGAAGGATCGGCTGTCCGGTGGTCCGGTATCCAACTCAAACAGCGCCGCGGGCAGTTTCCCGAAGAGAATCGGGGCAGCTTCGAGATAGTTCTTCGTCACGAAAGAAACGTGATCGTACTCGACCGGATTCTTCGCTATAACCGGAGCGGGGACGGAGAGTGACTTGCAGCAATTCTGTTCGTCACATCCGCCGCTCTTCTTCGGCTGCTGCGGACCAGCCTGTCCGCCGCAATGCCCGTGAGCAGACTTGGCGATATGCGGCGTGGGCAAGAGGCCGGCGACGACACAATGATTCGCGGCGACGAACCAGGCGACCAACACGAAGAGCGACACTACGCCAGGGAAAAAGCGCGAGAGCGGCTTCTGGTTCACAAGGTAGTTAGTCACAGATGAATGACTTCTGTTCAACCAATATCTAGAGCGCCGCGGCTTAGGCTGCCGATAGGAACACCGCCCTGCGGCGTCCGCGCGCGAGGACTTGCGGAAGCGTTTGCGAGAAAAAGTTTCGTGAGCTTGCCACTCGCCTCGTCGTACGGCGCAGCGCGCCATTCCTACCATCAAAAGCGCGCATCATAGCGGAACTGCTCTCAAACGTAGCGCGTTCGCGATGACGGAAACTGAGCTCAGGCTCATCGCCGCTCCGGCAATGATCGGGCTGAGCAAAAGACCGAAGACTGGATAGAGCGCCCCGGCCGCAATCGGAATGCCAAGTGCATTGTAGACAAACGCGAAGAAAAGATTTTGCCGAATGTTCGACATTACGGCGCGACTCAACGTGATCGCCTTCCCAATGCCGCGGAGATCGCCTTTCAGCAAAGTGATCCCGGCGCTTTCGATAGCAACGTCGGTGCCGGTGCCCATTGCGATCCCGACGTCGGCTGCGGCCAGCGCGGGCGCATCGTTGATTCCATCGCCCGCCATCGCGACGACTTCACCGCTCCAGCGCAATGCTTCGACGCGCGCGTGTTTGGCGTCAGGCGCGACGCCGGCCTCCACGCGATCAACACCGATTTGCCGCGCAACTGCTTCGGCGGTGTACTGATTGTCGCCCGTCAGCATGACGATCTTCAACCCGCGCTTATGCAAAGTCTCGATCGCCTGTTTTGTGGAAGATTTTATTGGGTCGGCCACAGCGAGCAGTCCAGCCGCCCGTCCATCGATCGCGACGAAGACCACCGTCTGACCCTCTCGCTGCAATAACTGCGCCTCTGCAATGAGGGCTCCTGCGCCTGCGACCTGTTCGCTTTCGAGGAACTTCCGCGTGCCGACATGGACGGTGCGCGCGCCGACGATCGCACGAACTCCGCCGCCCGTCGTGGAGGTGAAATCCTTTGCGACCGGCAAGGTGAGGCTGCGCTCCTTTGCGCCGGCGACGATTGCGCTTGCGAGCGGATGCTCGCTCGATTGTTCGACCGCTGCGGCACAGGCGAGGAGATCAGTCTCATTTACACCCGCGATGGGTCGCGTCTCGAGCAGGCGCGGTTTGCCTTCCGTGAGCGTGCCTGTTTTATCGACCACGAGCGTTGTCACCTTCTCGAGCCGCTCGAGCGCTTCCGCATTTTTCACCAATACACCCCCCTGGGCGCCGCGGCCGACGCCGACCATGATCGACATCGGCGTGGCCAAACCAAGTGCGCATGGACAAGCAATGATGAGGACGGCGACTGCGTTTACGATGGCGTATGCGAGGCGTGGCTCAGGTCCAAGCCAGAGCCAGAGCGCGAACGTGACGGCCGCGATCGCAAGCACGGCCGGGACGAAGTAGCCGGCGACGCGATCCGCGAGCCCTTGAATTGGCGCGCGGCTGCGTTGCGCATCCGCCACCATCTGCACGATCCGCGAGAGCATTGTTTCGCCTCCGACGCGCTCTGCGCGCATGATGAAGCTGCCTGTGCCGTTGATCGTGCCGCCGGTGACCGTTTCTCCCTCGCCTTTCTCAACCGGCATCGATTCGCCAGTGATCATCGATTCATCGATCGCGGATCTTCCTTCAAGAATGACGCCGTCCACCGGCACCTTCTCGCCAGGACGCACGCGCAGCTTTGCGCCGGATTGCACGTCCGCGAGGGAAATCTCTCGTTCGCCCTCTTCCGAGACAACACGAGCAGTCTTGGGCGCGAGATCGAGCAAGGCGCGGATCGCGCTGCCGGTGCGGCTGCGCGCGCGCAACTCGAGCACCTGACCAAGGAGGACGAGGACGACAATGACGGCCGCGGCTTCGAAGTAAATCCCAACCCCTCCGTGATGCCGCATCGACTCCGGGAACAATCCGGGTGCGAGCATCGCGACGGCGCTGAAGAGAAAAGCTGCGCCAACGCCAATCGCGATCAGCGTAAACATATTCAAGTGACGCGAGAGCAACGAATGCCAAGCGCGGACAAAAAAGGGCCAGCCCGCCCAAATCACCACGGGCGTGGCAAGGATGAACTGCGCCCAACGCGAGGCCGTTCCCATTATCCAGTCCGGCGGATTTGGAAGCAGATGCCCCATCGCGAGGAGGAACACCGGCAATGTCAGCGCGCCGCCGATCCAAAGTCGCCGCGTCATGTCGCGCAACTCGCTGTCGTCTTCCGGCTCCACCGTGATTGTCTTAGGCTCCAGCCCCATGCCGCAAATCGGGCAGTTGCCGGGATGATCCTGCTCGATCTCCGGATGCATCGGGCAGGTGTAGATTGTCTTCGCCGGCTCGCGGAATGTCGGAGTGCGCTCCAGCGCCATCGCGCACTTCGGGCAGGCGCCAGGCTGGTCGCTTTCAACACCGGAGCACATCGGGCAGAAATACTTCTTCGCCGGTTTGCGGGCGGCTGCGGCCTTAGCGGTCTCAGCGGCGGAATGATGCTCGCCCGCATGACAGCACGTGCTGGTTTCTTCGGAGGTGACTTCGGAGGTCTTCATTTGAGGAAGCGCGAGAGCGCGTTTTGCAGCTCATCCAGGAGGTCCTGCGGCTTCATCGGTTTAGCCTTCGCATGTTCCGAGCCGCTGCCGTGGCCGATCACGCAACCTTCCAGGTGATTGCGGAGAAGTTCGACTCCGAGCGCATCGAGCGCGGAGCGCACGGCGGAGATTTGGTTCAGGATATCCACGCAGTAGCGGTCTTCCTCGACCATCCGCTGCACGCCGCCGATCTGACCGGCGATGCGCTTGATTCTTGCTTGAAGCTTCTGGCGTTTCTCGGAATCCATTGGTCGGTCAGTATACCCAGTAGGGGTATCAGGTCAAGGGACGGTTCCATTGTGCCCATCGGCCACCTTTTCGTCATTGTCTTTCCCCCGTTCTCGTTCGGGGAAACGACTTTGTGGTCGTCTGTTTGAAGGACAATGGGTTGTTCAATCAGAGGCGAGCGTGTGTTCCTTTCGCGCCGCACTCCAAACTTCGCGTGCGGCATCTGCGTTCAGCACCGCAATTCCGAGGCCGATAATCAGATCGGGCCAACCCGAGAGCGTGTATGCCGTCACCAGGCCGGCGAGAATGATCGCGACATTCGCAACTGAATCATTTCGCGAAGAAAGAAATGCCGCCCGCGTCAGGCTGCCGCTGTGGGAGCGGAATCGTGCGAGCATGAATGCGCAGGATAGATTGACCGCCAAAGCGCCCAAGCCTGCGAGAGTCAGCGGCACGGGCGCGGGGGGCAACGGACTCACGAATTTGTGCCACGCGGTCCAAACCGTCGCTAACCCTGGGATAAGCAGAATTCCTGCAAGGACCATCCCAAGGCGAGCGCGCGAAACTGCACTCCAGCCCAGCGCGACAGCGACCAAAATATTGAGGGAAGTATCTTCGAGAAAATCGACACTATCAGCGAAGAGCGAGACAGAGCCGATCCAAAGCGCGACGGCGAACTCGATCCCGAAGTAGGCAAGATTCAGAATCGCGACGGTGATCACCGTCTTTCGGAGGGTTGCCGGCATGTTGGCTGAAACACTTACCGCTCGCGGGGATAGACGCGTTATATTTTCTACGTCAGCAACGCGGCAGACCCGGTAGGGGTATTCCGCCAAGCGGCTCTTCAAAGAGGCCCGCGCTCTGCTCATAAATCGGAACGGCGTCGGACCGAGTTGCGCCCGTTCAGTGGGCGACAAGCCCCTGGCGCCATAGGGAGGTCTTCGCTGTCTACGCGATTCCGGGATGACCGGGAGCTTGGGGGGACGGATGCTGAGATTTTACACGCCGTCCCGGCGACGGTACATTTTCAAGCACTCGCTGCTTTGAGCGCATAGATTCGCCCATCACATGGATCAAAACCCGCCATTCCCGTCGCCCGAAGAATTAAGATCCAAGCTCTCGGAGTTCATGAAAACGAACTTCGGGGACAAAGTCTCCTTCTCGACCTTCACGCAGCCGGAAACGGCCGAAGCTACGGGCGAGGAGAAGCCGCCGAAGGCGGACCGGGACGAGTTCGGTTTCGATTTTCTCCCGCGCGATATCAAGGCGCATCTCGATCGTTTCGTGATCAAACAGGACGAAGCGAAGAAGGTGCTCTCGATTGCAGTTTGCGACCATTATAATCACGTCAATTACCTCCGCCGCCTCGAGAAGGAAGACGCCGTCCGGGCGGAGGAAACGGAATACGCAAAGCAGAACGTCATCCTCGTCGGGCCGACTGGCGTCGGGAAGACCTACCTTATCAAACACATCGCCGATTTGATCAAAGTGCCGTTCGTGAAAGCGGACGCGACGAAGTTCAGCGAGACGGGGTACGTGGGTGGCGATGTGGAAGACCTCGTGCGCGAATTGGTGCAGAAAGCCGATGGCGACGTGGAGCTCGCGCAATTTGGGATCATTTACATCGACGA
This sequence comes from Chthoniobacterales bacterium, assembly GCA_013812515.1. Classification (GTDB taxonomy): domain Bacteria; phylum Verrucomicrobiota; class Verrucomicrobiia; order Chthoniobacterales; family UBA10450; genus JACCTI01. The sequence goes on along the minus strand of JACCTI010000179.1, from coordinate 116 downwards.
AATCGACAAGATTGCGGCGGCTTCGAACCTCAGCGGCCGCGACGTAAGCGGACGTGGCGTGCAGACGACGTTGCTGAAGCTCATGGAAGAGACGGACGTGCCGGTGCGCAGCGCAA
>JACCTI010000446.1 GCA_013812515.1 Chthoniobacterales bacterium | reverse complement strand
TTCGCGCAATCGCCCTACGAGAGCAGCGCCGACTTCGCGAAGTACGCGATGAAGCTGCGCGAGGAAGCCATGTTGAAGGTGGAGCCGCAAGTCTTCGTCCCGACTTCTTCGCGGACCAGCACGCAGCGCTATCCGTGGAAAGTGAATATCGTCACGACGGTGTTCTGGATTGGCGAGCAGCCGACCGCGAACAACCCGGTGCCGAATACCCGAAGCTCGTGGGATGCAAGTTGGACCGCGAGCTACGGCGGCTACGACTCGCCCGATCCTTCTGGCCGGAAGAATTACATTCCGGTTTCCTTCATCCCGCGACAGAACCCGTTTTATGTGGCGCTGCCCTATAACGACGTGACACACGGACAGTTCAAACCGGAAGCGGCGCTCGTGATACCGTGGTTCAAGCAGCAGTACACCGAGCCAGGGAAATCGGTCTGTAAAGGCCGCTGGCTGGCAGTGCGTAAAGGTAACCGGGTTTGTTACGCGCAGTGGGAAGATTGTGGCCCGTTCCGCACCGACCACTTTCAATATGTTTTTCAGAACGAGCGGCCAAAACCGAATCTGAACCGGGGTGCCGGTCTCGACGTGTCGCCGGCCGTGCGTGATTATCTTGGCCTCCAATCAACCGACGTGACGGACTGGCAATTCGTGGAAGTCCGCGATGTCCCGGCGGGGCCGTGGCGGAATTACGGCGACAACAACCACTTCGTCATCGCCCAGCGGCAGAGCCAGCAGCGCGTGGTCCAGGAGACGACGGATAGGCAGAAGAAGAAGTAGCGGCCGTTTCGGATCCTGCCGAGTGCAGTTCGTCCTGGGAATGCGTCGCGAGCGACGCTCTCGACTTTGACGACGTGAACGCGCTGCCCTCGCAATGTGTCACAGCCTGGCTCCTTCGCAGCTGGTCTTCTTCAGCTCAGGAGTTCATAAGACAAAACGCTGAGGCAATAAATCGCGGCTGTTTCCACGCGAAGAATGATCCGCCCAAGTGTGACAGGCCGGCAGCCATAACTGCGCGCGAGCTCGAGCTCCGCGAGAGTGAAATCCCCTTCCGGCCCGATTATCATGAGCACACGGCTGGGCGGATTTGCGTCTCTCGCGGAGTACTCCGCGAAGATGGATTTCATGTGCACCGCATCGGGTTGAAGAGACCCGATCAGCCGAACCTCGGAAGAGTGAAGGCGCGGAGGTGTTAGCTGACGCTCACCGGGGAGGACGGCACCGGACGCTTCAGCCTCTCCGCTGAAGAATTCCAACATGCTGCGCGGCGATCGGATTTCTGGCAGCCAATTCTGACCGCTTTGTTTGGCGGCTTCGATCGCAATCGTCTCCCACTTCGCTTGTTTCTCTGCGGCATCTCTCCCGGAGAGACGGACGATCGTGCGATCCGAGATGATCGGCGCGATCTCCGAAGCGCCGATCTCGACAGCTTTCTGCACGATGACTTCCATGGTTTTCCCCTTTGGGATCGCCTGAGCAAGCGTAATGTGGCAACGAAGCGGCGCAGTCCTGCTCTCGTGCAGCTTGCGCAGCCTTACTTCGCGCCCGACGAACGCTGTGATTTCCGCGGTCACTTCGTGGCCGCGTCCGTTGAAGACGACCAAGCTGTCTCCTGGCCGGAGGCGCAGGACGTTGCGACAGTGATGCGCTTCAGAACTCGTCAGGAAAAGCGCGTCCGGATTCCACTCGTTAGGCCGGACGTAGAAACGGTGCACGGATTGACAGATGCAAAGACGTTGGCCGGAGGGCGACCGGCCCCGCACAAGGTGCCGATCTGCCAGCGGGGAGCTGCTCCTAGCGGAAGAACTGCTTTGCGCGGTCGAAAAAACTCTTATGCAACGGCGTATTCTCTTCCCCGCAAAGCTCTGCGAATTCCTCCAGCTTCCGGCGCTGGTCGTCGTTGAGCGAAGTCGGAACTTCCACGATGACGCGCGCAAACAGATCGCCGCGGTCGCGGCCGTTCACGTTCAGGATGCCTTTCCCGCGGAGTTTAAAGCTCTGGCCGCTCTGCGTGCCGGCTGGAATCTTCAGGTTCGCTTTCCCCTCGAGTGTCGGCGCCGCGACTTCGCCGCCGAGCGCGGCAAGCGTGAACGGAACCGGCAAGTCGCAGTAAAGATTGTCTTCCTGGCGCTGGAATATCTCATGTTCCTTGACGTGAATGACCACGTAAAGATCTCCAGGTGGCCCGCCGCGAATACCCGCCTCCCCGTTGCGCGAGGAACGCAGCCGAGAGCCTTCCGCGATTCCCGGCGGCACCTTCAGCTTGATCCGGCTCGTCTTCTCGACCCGGCCCTCGCCTTCACAAACGCGGCACGGTTTCTCAATGATCTGCCCCGCGCCGCGACACCGCGGACAGGTTTGCGAAACCTGGAAAAAACCGCGTGAGCTGATGACCTGACCGCGCCCGCCGCAGGTCGGGCAGTTGATCGCGCGGGAACCGGCTTCGGAGCCTTTCCCTTCGCACTTTGAGCAGGTGTCGAGCTTGCGGACCTCGATCTCTTTATCCACGCCGAAAGCTGCTTCCTCGAGCGGGATCTGCATGTCATAACGCAAATCCGAGCCGCGCTGGCGTCCTTCCCGATCCATCTGCGCACCGCCGCCGAAGAACGTCTCGAAGATACCACCGCCCGCGCCACCTCCAGCACTGCCAAAGACTTCGCGAAAGATGTCGAATGGATCGTGGAAGCCGCCGTGTCCGTGACCGGCTGTGCCGTGCGCAAATGCAGCGTGACCATAGCGATCGTAGGCTGCGCGCTTCTCGCCATCCATCAGGACGTCGTATGCTTCGCCGAGCTCCTTAAACTTCTCTTCCGCGTACGTATCGTCCGGGTTTTTGTCCGGATGGAATTTAACCGCGAGCTTCCGGTAGGAGCGCTTGATCTCTTCGTCCGTCGCTTCGCGGGTTACGCTGAGGACTTCGTAGTAATCGCGTTTTGTTGCAGGCATCCGCTTAGTTCATGCTCGTGTTCGGATTCCGCCCGAAAGCCATAAAGGGGAGTTCAAGACGAAAGAAAGAATCAAACCGATGACGTCTTCCACGGGCAGGTGCGAGCCGCAGCGTTACTTAGCCGAGCCGCTGGAAACAACCACGCTCGACGGACGCAGCAGCCGATCTTTCAGGCGATAACCACGGCGCGTTTGCCGAATGACGACCCCTTCCCGAACCTGGGCGCTGGCCTCATGTGAAATGGCCTCGTGCAGGTTCGGGTCGAACTTCTGCCCCGTTGCGTCGATCGGCTGGAGGCCATTCTCCGCCAGGAAATCCGTGAGCTGCTTCAGGACCATGCTCATGCCCGCATAAATAGGAGACTTCTCGCCCTCTTCGCGCGCGGCAGAGAGGCCGAGCTCAAAGTTATCTACGATGGCGACCAACCGCTCGAGGAGCGAGCTGTTCGCGAATCTAATCGCGTCTTCCTTTTCGCGGGCGGAGCGCTTCTTGTAGTTGTCAAAATCCGCCTGGCTGCGCAACGCCAGATCGCGAAAGCGATCAAGATCGGCCTGCAAACCAGCGGTCGGATCTTCATCCTGGGGCATCTCTCCATCGCGGACCTGCACCGGGATGGTTTCGCCGGCCTCGGTCGTTTCAGGTTGCTGGGTTGTGCTCATGTTTTGCGGATCGTGATTAAAGTGATGTCGTCGTTTTGCGGCGTAGAGCCGACGAAATTGCGCAGGTCCTCGATCAAGCGTTGAATGATTGCCGGAGCACCGTCCACCGCACTCTCCCGAACTGAATGCATCATGCGCTCGGGGCCAAACTCGTCCCCATTCGCGTCGAGCGCCTCTGTCACGCCGTCCGTGTAGAGGATCAGGCAATCATCGCGTTCGAGCGGCACCGCGAAGTCGTTCGTGATCCTATCGAAGACGCTCCCGCTGTCAATTCCGAGGACCAATCCGGGAGGTTTCACCGCGGTTACTTCCTGCGTGGCGCGACGATAGATCAAGGGGGCATCGTGCCCGGCGCGGGCCAGGTTCACGGTCGCCCGCACATGGTCGAGAATGAGGTACGCCATGCTGATGAACATGTCCTCCTTGATGTCGGGATAGAGCTGCCGGTTCACCTTTTTCAACACCTCGGAGGGGGAGATGTTTTCCGGCGCCTGGCTTCGCAAAACGCTGCGGCAGATCGCCATGATGAGCGATGCCGGAACCCCCTTGCCCGAGACGTCCGCGATGGCCACGCCCAGGCGGTCTTCATCGACCTTGATATAATCGAAGTAGTCACCGCTGACCTGACTGGCAGGGATGTTGAGGCCGCTGATTTCGAAGCCATCGATCGCCGGCGCTTCCGACGGGAGAAGGATGTGCTGGATCTCGCGCGCGATCTGCAGATCGTGATCGAGGCGTTTCTTCTCGTTTGCCTCGGAATAGATGATGGCGTTGTAGAGCGCGAAAGCCGACTGCTCGGCGATCGATTTGAAGACAACGAAATCGCTCTGGGTGAAAGGTGCGCTCGTTGCTCCGTTGCCAAGTGCGAGCACTCCCATGTTCTGCTTGCCGTAAAGCAGCGGAGTCACCAAGAGCGAGGTGGTGCCAAGCGGCGTGCCGCGGAGTTTGCTCAGTTCAGGGGCTTCGGATAAGTCGGCCAGGAACATCGCCTGACCAGCTTCCCACGCGCGGCCGACGATTCCCAGCCCCACTTCCACCATATGCATGCGGAGGTAACTCTCGAGCGCAACCGGCGTGGTCGCTGCCTGCTCCATGATATGCGCGGGCACCTCGACGAGGGGAGGACACCCTTTGGAGACGAATACCGGCGCCAGCTTCGTTCCCCCGCGGTCGATCATGTAAAGCGCCCCGCCCGACGCGTCCAGAATGCGCGCGGCACCCTCTACGATCAACCGGTGCAGATCAGCCGCCCGTATCGTCTCGGTGAAAGCCTCTCCAAGGCCGTGCAGAAAATCGAAGACGAGCGTTTCCTCCACTTGGATTTCTTCCTTGGAGCGCTCCAGTTGCCGGATCCGCTGGACCTGCGCCCGCCAGGTCCAGACCCAACCGATCAAAGACGCGACGAGGAGCCCGAGGAGAAGTTGTGGCCACATGCGGTCAGGCCAGACTACTTTATGGTGGGCTCTTGGTGAAGGTCCTGCTTTAGATATTCGAGAACGTCTTTGAACCGGGAAAAATTCTCGGGCGCTGCCTCACAGAGTGCTTCATGTGCATCGAGCATCTGCTGCGCTTGCTGCTGCTTCTGCACCGATGGCTCAGCCGCAGTTGTATTCGGCAAGATTTCACATGCCGGTTCCGCGGCGGCGCCATCCGCGTGAATTTGAAAGATCTGATCCAAGCCCAGTCCCGTCAGCAGATCACGGCTGCGCTGACCGCAATGGATCACGTGCAGATGGCCGTGACCTAATTCTTTCAACCGGAGCGCCACCCCCGCCATCGTTCCCATGAAGGTGGAGTCCATCATGACGCAGTTTTCGAGATCCACAACGAACTCCCGATAACCTCTCTGCACCATCTCGCGGGCAAACTCTTTCAGGTTGCCGCTGTTGAGGAAATTACCCTTCCCTTCGACCTTCACCCAAACGGCTTTGCCGTTTACTCCGACTTGGATTGATGACTGCACAACTTACCCTGTGAAAAGTATAGGATTAGCCCTCCGCGTGTCAAACCTCGCCACGGTGCGAAGAGTGGTCTAACAAGTGTGTCTGCGGGCAAAATCATCGCCAGAGAAACGATCGCTCTTCCGCGACGATGTGGCCGCCTTCGACGAGGAGACAGCGCCACGCGAGCACGCGCCCGTCATTGAAATAATCGTCGCCGATGATTGCGAACGACGTCTGGTGGCTGCCTCGCGCGTGAAGATAGGTGATCTCGCGCCCTTGCGTGTAGGTGCGCAATTTCTCCTGCCGATACTCCAGTCGAACTGTCAGGACGGCGTCTCTCTTTGCGCGCCAGAAGAAGTCGAAATATTGCCCGTAGCGGCGACGTTGATCCAGCGCCGTCACCGCGCCGTAGAGGCGATAGGCGCGTTCGAAACCCACCGCCGGATCGCGCGAAACGCCGCCGCGCGGGATCCTGCTCGCGCCTGTCGGCCCCCCGTTTCTCATCTGCGCGCCCGGCAGGTCGTCGAGTAAATAAAGTTTCGCCTTGCGGAACTGAAAGGCAGAATCAAGCGCCGTCGGCAAAGGTTCGATTCTGGTGAGTTGCCGAAACTCCGTCGCGGCGCCTGCGGCGCTGGCACCAAAGAGAAGGATCGCCAGGCAAGCGGCGCAGAAACGCATCGCGCAATGAAATCGGTTTCGCCTCGGCGTGTCAATCGGCGCGCGTTTTCCGCGTCTGGTCTGGGCCGAGGAATGGCGGTTTCGTTCGTCTCGTTCCGCGAGTAGTTAAATCTGTGATCGAGGTCCGTTATGAGCGCGGCGTGTATCTTCCCGCGCAGAATCTCTGGCTGGATCCGTGGGATGCGAAGCTTTTGGCCTTTGTTTCCCATGCGCACAGCGATCACATCGCGGCGCACCAGGAGATCATTGTCTCGGAGCGAACCGCGCGCTTGATGCAGGCCCGATTGCCCGGCGAGCGACGAGAGCACGTCGTGCCCTTCGGAGCACTGCGAAACGTTTGCGGGCTCGACCTCATGCTGCTTCCCGCCGGGCACATCTTCGGCTCGGCGCAATTCTTTCTTCAAGGGGAGGAAAGCTCGCTGCTCTACACCGGCGATTTCAAACTTCGCCGTGGCCAGTCCGCGGAAGCGACGGAGTGGCGGCAAGCCGACACCCTCATTATGGAAACGACTTTCGGCCTGCCGCGCTATCGATTCCCCGGGACAGAGGAGGTCGTGGCCCAGATCGTCGCCTTCGCGCGCGAAGCGCTGGAAGAAAAAGCCGTCCCCGTTCTGCTCGGTTACTCGTTAGGTAAAGCGCAGGAGATTCTCTGCGCCCTCACCGGCGCCGGGCTCAAGCCGATGCTGCACGGCTCTGTCTTTCGCATAACGCGCATCTACGAGCAGTTCGGCCAGTCCTTCTGCCCATACGAGCGCTACAATGCAAACGAGGTCGCGGGCAAAGTCCTCATCTGTCCGCCGAGCGCGAACCGCTCGCGCATGCTCGAGAAGATCGCGAATAAGCGCGTCGCGATGATCAGCGGCTGGGCGGTCGATCCGAACGCGCGCTACCGCTATCAGGTCGACGCCGCCTTCCCGCTTTCCGATCACGCCGATTACACCGACCTGCTCCGGTATGTGGAGCTGGTCCAACCGAAACGAGTCTTAACGTTACACGGCTTCGCAGCAGAATTTGCGCGCGATCTGCGCGACCGCGGGGTCGAAGCGTGGGCCTTGACGCAGGAGAATCAGCTCGAGCTGACGCTGGGTAGGATGACTGGTTCGCCGCCGGTCCGCCCCGTGCTTTCCACTGAAACAACGGTTCCGGTGGTTTCGGAGTTCGCCGCCTTCGCTGGAGTGGGCGAGTCAATCGCGGCAATTCCGGGCAAGCTCGAGAAAGTCCGGATCCTTTCGGACTATCTCCATTCGTTAGGCCCGGAGCAGCTTCCAATTGCAACACGCTACCTCACCGGCAAAGCCTTTGCGCAGAGCGATGCGCGCACCTTGCAAGTGGGATGGGCCGTCATTTTTCGCGCCATTCTCGCCGCGACGAAAATCGATGATTCCGAGTTGCACCGCATTGCTGGAAGTCACGGCGATGCGGGTAAGACAGCACTCGAAGCACTGGAGGGACGGACGAGAGCCGAGCCATTTACGCTCGTCCAATCCAAGGAGCTCTTCGATTCCCTGCACAAGGCCCGCGGACCAATCGCGAAGGGAGAGTTGCTGCAAGCGCGCCTCGCCAAACTCTCCGCGCGCGAAGGACAGTATGTGGTGAAGATCTTAACGGGCGATCTCCGCATCGGATTGCGCGAAGGTCTCGTCGAGGAAGCGATCGCGGCGAAGTTTAAAGCGCCGCTCGACGACGTGAAGGAAGCGAACATGCTTCTCGGCGACATCGGACAAACGGCGCTGCTCGCCTCGCGCGGTGAACTGCGGCAGGCGGAGCTTTCGTTGTTTCGCCCTATCAAATGCATGCTCGCGAGCCCCGAGCCCACGGCGGACGCGATTTGGGCACGCTTCCGCGATGAGTCGCACACGACGGCCACGATCTTCGTCGAGGACAAATTCGACGGCATTCGCGCTCAATTGCATCGCGGCGCAGAACGGGTTGAGATCTTCTCGCGCGACCTGCGTCGCATGACGGAGCAGTTTCAGGAAGTTGTGGAACGCGCGCGTGCCTTCGAGAATGAAGTGATTCTCGACGGTGAAATTATGGCTTTCGAAAACGGGCGGAAGCTGACGTTCTTCGATCTGCAAAAACGGCTTGGCCGAAAGAGCGACGGCCACGATCTATTCGCGGCGGCTTCCGCAGATGTGCCGGTGGTCTTTGTCGCTTTCGATCTGCTTTGGTTGGAGGGTCGCTCGTTGTTGAAAACCCCACTACGTGAACGACGCGAACTGTTGCGAGGGTTGAAACACCCGCCGCAGTTCCAGGTCTCGGAAGTCTCGCGGGTTCATTCGCCGGAGGAAATCGAGACGGCGTTTCAGCTCGCGCGCCGCCGCCTGAACGAAGGTTTGATGGTGAAAGACCCGGAGAGTCTCTACTCGCCGGGACGGCGCGGAATGTTTTGGTTCAAGCTGAAGAAAGAGCTCGCCACGCTCGACGTCGTCGTCGTGGCCGCGGAACTCGGCCATGGTAAACGCAATCATGTCCTGAGCGATTATACCTTCGCGGTGCGTGATGATTCGACTGGCGAACTGCTGCCAATCGGGAAAGCGTACAGCGGATTAACGGACGTGGAGATCGCGGAGCTCACCGCGCATTTCAAACAGAACACGATCGTTGATCGCGGCCGATACCGGGAGGTGAAACCGGACACAGTTCTCGAGGTCGCGTTCGATTCCGTGCAACCAAGCACTCGGCACGCGAGCGGTCTTGCCCTGCGTTTTCCCCGCATCAAAGGCATCCGTCGCGACAAAACAATCGACGCGATTGACACGCTCTCCTACGCGCTACAACTCGCGGAGCATCGGGGCAAAGGCCAGATTGCTTAGCGGGTAACAAAGGCTGACTACGGCGTTGCGGATGGAGTCGGGGTTGGCGTTGGCGTCGGAGACGGAGACGTGCCGGTCGCGGGTGCAGGGCTCGGACTGAGCGCGGGATTCGATCCTGCCGCCGTCCCAGCGGGTTGAGGAGTGATAAGCGGTAACCTCCTCGACGGAACTCCACGCCGCAGATTAGCCGGCGCCGCAAGAGTGGGGCTCGGGCTGGACGCTGCGTCTCCGGGTGAAGCGGCCGGCTGCTGAGGAGCGCCTGCCGCGGGAGCAATGTTTCTGCCCCCGCGGGCCCGATCGCGCATGTTTGCGTTCCGTTCCTCCTGCTGTGTCCGCAACTGTTCCGCTCGCGCGGAGCCCCGACCCTGTGGGCGCTCAAACCCCCTTGCTCTCGCATTTTCCGGTGACGCTGAAACTTCAGGCGCGATACTTGGCTGGGCCGCGGTTGCGGCGGGAATGGGCGTCGTCACCGGAGTCATCGCCGGTGTTGCCGTTGCCACCGGACTTGGTTGACTCATCGGAGGAATTGGTGTTGCCGTCGCGAGCGCAGCTGGCGTTGGTGTGGCGATGGACCGGAGAGGCTTGGCCGGAATACTTGGCGAGGGGGTTGGAGTCGCAAGAGGAACGATTCGGCGAGCATTGGGTGAAGCCGTTGAGATTGCTGCGGCCGGTGTAGATGGGATGGCCGTTCCGGTTGGCGTTGCTGTGGGAACAGGAGTCGCACTCAGCGACGGCATCGGGCTTTGCGACGGAACACTGTCGCGCCGCTCGCGCCGCGGCGCTCTTTCCGGCGGCGCGGCAGCGCTCGAGCTTGAGGTTGCAGGCGGGACCGGCGTCGTTCCTGCTCTTATCGTAGGAGCGGCCGTAACGCTCTGCGCGATCTGCGGCTTCTCAAATCGCTTCGGCGGCGCATCTGCGGGCGGCGTCGCTTCCGCGCGCATCTTCGCACGAACGCGCTCGGCTTCGGGCTGGTTCGCTGAGGCGCGCTCGACCGTCGCTTGCGCGATCGGCGCCCCGACGGTCCGGGGCCGCTCAATGGCACGCGCGCTAAAGATTGGCGTCATCATCGCGATGGTTTCACCGCGCACAACGGACTGCGGAGTTTGCGTTCTCTCGATGTTGTACTCGCGTTGAATGCGCAGGCGCTCGAGAGGTTGGCGGCTGCGCGAGCGCAGCACATTAAAGTCGGGCCCTTCGTTTACGATCGTGGTGTTGTTGTAAGTGATGTTTGTCACGTTCGTGGTCTCGTTCACGATCGTGAGGTTACGCTCCTGCGGAATGACGACGCGCTGCACATTTTCCACGGCGATGTCTTCGTTCGGAATGAAAACATATTCCCCGGCATCGATGTCGTAATAACTGTCGGCCCAGCGCTTGATCCCAGTCCTACGTTCGAAGCGCGCTTCGGGTGGCAGCGGAGCCCAGCCGACATGCTGATCACTCGTGCGCCACGAGACCCAGGCTGGCGCCCATTCTTCACCGGGAACCCAAACCCATCCGATGCCGCTCAAGCGCGTCCAACGCCCATAGTGATATGTGGCCCAGCCAAACGGCTCATCCGAGATCCACGTCCAGCCCGCATCGGTATAAGCCCAGCGGCCGTCGGTGTAAGGCCGCCAGTCGCGACGCTGCTGCGCCTCGCGCGGTTGCCAGACATATCCGTAATTGCTGCTTTCCCGCCATGCTCCGTACGGGTCGAGCTTGCGATAAAATGTGTCGTAGGAACGGGCCTCGCTGGGCTCAGAAGATGCAACGCGATCCTCAGTGCGCTGAGCGACGCGGGGAGTTGCGGCCGTGTCCGCGCTGCTTGCCGCTTCTCTGGCGGCGATAGCTCTCTCACGTGCTTCGAGGTCCGCCTGTTGTTGGGCCAATCGCTGTTGCTCGTCGGCCTGTTGTTCAGCCGCGATGCGCTGCTGCACTTCGCGTTCGATCTGCGCGTTTTTCTCCGCCTCGCTTTGAGGTTTCTCGCACGAGACAACGAGAACAAGCGCGGCGGCGATGGATACAAGTCTGAAAATGTTCATTGGGTAGCTTAGACCGGCGTGGTCTTCCGTTATTCGATGCAAACGGGCGGCGAGGCCGCACATCGAAGCCAATTAGCTACGGGGCGGAAGGCGTGGGTGAAGCTTCAGGAGAGTTCGCCCGCGGTGGTGCGGGCGCAATCGTCACCGTCTCGATGTGACCACGTCTCGCTCTCTGCACGTTCGAGTAGACGGCGAGAAGCGCCATCACGACGAGAATGATCGCCATCAACTGCAACCCGCGTCGTGGGGCAGGTGAGGGAGGGATTGCGGGCTCATTGTCGCGCGGCGACGGCACGGCGCATTATGGAACACTGGACCTGGCGCGCAACACTCGCGAAAGCGACCTAGTCCAATTGCAGCGCGGCAATCGCGTCCATCACTCGCTCGCTTAGTCGCTGATAAAGCTCCTTGCCCGCCGGTTGCAGATCGGCCTCGGTAAAGTGGAGCGGTTTCCCAATCACGACCGTGATCCTGCAGAGACGCAAGCGACTGCTGCCGCGCGGGAGCGCTTCACGCGCACCAAAGATTCGCATCGGCAAGACCGGCGCTTTGGTTTTCGCGATGACAAAGCCCAGACCGGGCAACGCAGGTTGCAGCTTGCCATCCCGCGTCCGTGCTCCTTCCGGAAAAACGACGGTGCCGTTCCCCGCTTTCAAGATTCGCAGCAACGCCTTCAGCGCGCGACGATCGGTGCCCTCCTGGTCGACCGGCACGACGTTCAGCTTCCGGAGAAGTCGTCCGAGCACGGGGCCGTCGAGCAGCGTTTTACGCGCAAGAAAATAGACTTCACGCCCTGAGGAAATCCCGGCGAGTGGCGGATCGAGATAGCTTTGGTGATTCATCGCGAGGATGACCGGACCGCGCAGGATCTGGCGTTCACGATGCACGACGCGGAAGCTGAAAAAGAGCCGCGCCAGAATTGTCGCGAGGTAATATCCAGTCCAATACCAGAGATTCATCGGGCCGCTCGGGTGATGCGTGACGACTTTGCGGCTGGCCCGAAGAAACTCTGCGCGCGTAAACGCCGAAGGATCTCGTCGACCACCGCTTCAATCGGAAGACTGGAGCTGTCGATCACCCAGGCGCCCCCTGCAACGGTGAGCGGCGAGTCGCTCCGGGATGAATCGGCGTGATCCCGGACGGCGATCTGGTCACGCTGGCCCTGCGCTGCACGGCGCTGCGCACGAATCTCTGGGGACGCGTCGACGTAGTATTTGTAAGGCGTGCGTGGGAAGACGACCGACCCGATATCGCGGCCCTCCACCACGACGTCGTAATCGCGAGCGCAGGCACGCATCTTTGCGACAAGAATTTCCCGCACGCGTGGAATGCTGCTGACGGAAGAAACAGCTTCGTTGACGCGCAGCGTCCGGAGATGCGGCAAAGGATCTGCGCCCTCGATCAAAATGCGCCATTCGCCCTCGTGCAGATTGGTCGCGAGATTAGTTGTCTCCACGAGGCGTGCGATGCCCTCGCGGTCGTGCGGCTGGAGTCCTCGATCCAGCACGTGCCAGGTGATCGCGCGATACATCGCTCCGGAGTTCACGGAAACAAAGCCAAGCCTCGTTGCCAAGGCACGCGCCACGCTGCTTTTCCCGGAAGCGGCCGGACCATCAATCGCGATGACCCGGCGATTCGGTCCCGCGCTATTCGTCATCGCCGCGCGACGGCGTGAGCGAACTGATCACCGGCGTCGTCACGCGTTGCCGTTTCGGGTTCATGATCTCATCGAGCGCCTTGCCAAAATCCGGGTAGGAGTCGTGCACGCATTGCGCGTCCTGCACGATTGTCTCTCCATCCGCGAAAAGGCCGGCGACAGCGAAGGCCATGGCGATACGGTGGTCGCCAAAGCTCGCGAGCCGCGCGCCGCGCAACGCGCCGCGACCATAAATCTCCAGGCCATCGTTCAGCTCGATGACCTGCGCTCCCATCGCCCGGAGATTATGTGCAATCGCCGCGATACGATCAGTTTCTTTCACGCGCAATTCCTGCGCTTGCCGGATTGTAGTCGTGCCGCTGGCGAGCGCCCCGGCCACGGCGAGAATCGGAAGCTCATCGATCAACTGCGGAATCTCTTTGCCATGGATCATTGTACCTTTGAGCGACGCACCGGTAATCTCCACCGTGCCGCGCGGTTCCATCTGGTCCACGTCTTCGACGGCTTCGCGCACTTGCGCACCCATGCGAATGAGCACGCCGAGCAAAGCGGTGCGCGTGTCATTCAACCCGGCATCGCGCACGAGGAGATGACCACCCGGCTGTGCCCCCGCCGCCACGAGCCAAAAGGCGGCCGACGAAATGTCGCCCGGCACGGTAAAATCGCGCGACTCAGGAGTCTGATCCCCGAAGACGGTGATCCCGCCATCCTCTTCGCGCGCCGTGCGAACGAGAAAATAGTTCAACATCAGCTCGGTATGGTTTCGGCTAACGACTGGCTCGTTCACTGTTGTCTTCCCTTTCGCGAACAAGCCGGCCAGCAGCAGCGCGCTCTTCACCTGCGCGCTGGGGATCGGAGAGTTGTATTCGATCCCGCGCAGCTTCGCGCCCGTGATCCGCAATGGCGGAGTCTCGTTAGGCCCTTCCGCCACAATCTTCGCCCCCATCTGCCGCAGGGGGGCGATGACGCGATCCATGGGACGACGCGAAAGCGAGGCAGCGCCCACAAGCCGAGAGTCAAACGTCTGTCCGGCGAGCAGACCTGCCAAGAGCCGCATGGTAGTGGCGGAGTTGCCGCAATCGATGCTCTCGGCGGGCGGCGTGAGGAGGCGCTTCTTGCCATGGACGATCAGCATCCCGGGCTCCGGCTGCTCGATCTTAATTCCGCAGGCGCTCAGGGCCTGCACGGTTCGCATGCAATCGCCGCTCGGCAAAAAACCGCGCAGCACGCAGACGCCATTGGAAAGCGAAGCGATCATGACCGCGCGATGCGAGATGCTCTTGTCGCCCGGAACGGTAATTTCCGCGCCGATCCGTGGCGCTCGTCTTACGCGGAGTTCCATCTCTTCAATGAGTTCGTGGGGGAAGACTTCGCCGCGCGGCGAAACTTGCCTGGCGCGCGAAGTGGAGCAGCATCCGACAAAGGCGGTGCTTGTCTAGCCAGGCTCAAGGCGTCGCCGCGCGCTGCGCGAGACGTTTGTTTCTCGAGGTGCTGCGTACAGGCAGAGGCGACGCCTGGCTATGGAACGAGAAAGATCTTCCCGGTGTAGGGATCTTTCACTTCGGTGCCGGGAGCGTAGCCTCGAACGTCGGTCATCTTGTCGGGCGAATAAGGGCTGCGCACGAAACCCGGTTTCCCTTCGACCGGAACACCGTAGGGATAATCGCCTTTGGCCGCCTGCGGGGCAGGTGCGGGTGCGGAGGCGATGGCCGTGTCTTCGTAGGGCCCTGGTGCTGTGACCGGCGCACTTTGTTGGGAGGGATCTGTGAAGGGCTGGGGCGGCGGCGGATATTTGCTTTGCTCGGGAGCGGGATACCTGCTGACCGTGCGGGTGGTCACGCTTCGCTGCGGTGGTTCATCGATTTCGCACGCGGCGAGAGCGAAGGTGGCGAGCAACCCAAACCAGAAAGACCATTTCATAAGGCGATTTCGACGACTGTGCGTCCGTTCTAATTCAACGCGGCCATGGTGACAATGGTTAATTATGGGCTGTCACGGTCTTATCCTTCCATGCTACAAAGCCGTGCTCCGTCGCGACGTCGTTTGTTGAGAACTTCGCTGCCGAACATGCTCCTGACCCCATCTCAGTAGATATCTTCTGCTAAATATACAATTCGACGGCGCGTCGATTTCGATTCAACAAAACCATCATGGCGACGAAGAACGGTGAGCAGATTCTGGTAGCCGACGATGATGCGATGAGCCGTCGCCTGCTGGTCAGTATCTTGAACAGTTCCGGGTACGCTTGCCGGGAAGCGCAGGATGGGATCGCCGCTCTGGAACGAGTCCACGAGGAAGTGCCTGCGCTGCTCCTGCTGGATTTTGATATGCCAGGACTGAACGGCACGGAGGTCTTGCGACAGTTGCGCGCGGATAAGGATGCCGCCATTGCGCAACTGCCAGCCATTATGCTCACCGGCCACGGGGGCGAAGAGAGCGAAGTGCGTTGCCTCGAAGCCGGGGCTGATGATTTCGTAACGAAGCCGATCAATCAGGCGGTTCTGCGCGCGAGAATCGAGACGCAACTGCGGTTACGCTCGATGCGCCGGCAATTGGAAATCCAGAACGACGAACTGGAAGCATGGCGCACCAATCTGGAGCGCGATCTGGAGGCTGCGCGTCTCACCCAACAGTCGCTCATTCCGCAGAAAGCTCCGCCGCTGGAGGGCTGGGATGTCGCGGCGGTGTATCGACCCGTGATCCAGGTGGGGGGCGACATCTACGGCTGGCTGCGCATGGCCGATGGCCGCACGCTTTTTTGGATCGCCGATGCGACCGGACACGGCGCTTCGGCCGCGCTGCTCACGACATTAGCGAAGCTTCTTTTTCAGCACGGAAGTGTAGAGCACACCACGCCAGCGACGATTATGCGCGCCGTGAATAATGACTTCCGCAGCATCTTCGGCGCGCGCTCGTTCATGACGGCGATGTGTGTGGCGCTTGATCCGGCGAGCGGGCGCGCAACCGTCGTCGGCGCGGGTCATCCGCCTTTGCTTGTGGCGCGTCGCGCCGGTGCAACCGAAGCGTTCGGCTCGTCTGCTCCGCCATTGGGATTAGTTGAGCGCTCAGACTTTCCCGAGACCCACGTGGATCTCGAGCGCGGGGATGCCTTCCTCCTTTACACGGATGGACTCTACGGAGCGATCGAGCAGAACGACGCGCCGCGTCTTACGCCCGAGAAACTCGCCGCAATGCTGGAACCAGCCGGTCTCAATGCGCAAGCGCTTTTGAGCAGAGTTATTGCGCAGGCGACATCCGGGAATAGCGGCAAGCCATTGCCGGATGATGTCGCGGCGATGGTGGTCAAGCGCTCGGAATGACGAGGCGCATTCTTCGAAGCATCGAAAATTAGTATTGCCCTGCTCGTAGCGAGGGACTAATCCACCTTTATGCCGAAAACCACTTCCACCAAGACCCCTTCCAAACGTAAACCGAATGCCGCCTTCATGAAGCCGGTGCAGCCTGACGAAAAGCTTTCTGAGATCGTCGGTTCCAAGCCTCTCCCGCGTTCCGAACTCACCAAGAAACTCTGGGACTACATCAAAAAGAATGGCTTGCAGGACAAGAAGAAGAGAACCCAGATCAATGCTGACGAATCACTCAAGCCCGTGTTTAACGGCAAGAGTCAAGTCAGCATGTTCGAGATGACCAAGCTCGTCTCCGGGCACATCAAAGCCTCCTAAGCGAATTTCAGTCAGTTCGCCCGGCGCAATGTCGCCGGGCTTACTTTGTACATACAGCGCACAAGGACTGAAGACAGCCGGCGCATGTCGTCTGGCGCTTGCAGCGGAAGGCAAATCAACGCAAGCTCGTCCCGTGAAAATCTCTCGTGTTCTCCTTGGTCTGGCTGCGATCCTTTTGCTCGGCCTCTCTTCAGCATCCGCGAAGCCCGGCTGGCTCACGGACCTGAAACAGGCCCAGGCCGACGCGAGGTCGAACAAGAAGCTTCTTCTCCTCGACTTCACTGGGTCGGACTGGTGCGGCTGGTG
>JACCTI010000444.1 GCA_013812515.1 Chthoniobacterales bacterium | reverse complement strand
TGAACCTCCATCCGGCAATTGCCAGCAGAATTGCCAGCCAACAGCAGTGAAAAAGCCCGCCCGAGCAGTTCGAGATTAGGCTTGATTACTCAGGCGTAAGCCGCTCAAATGCCGCTAATTACGGGAGACAAACCCGCCGAATCCTACCTCAGGAGCCACCAGGCAAAGCCGGTCTCCGCGATTCCTGACGCGCTGGCATTCGCGCCGCCCTCACTTAATATCTGCGCGGCGCCAGTGTTCCCCATGCGAATTACGCCTCGAATCCTTGTCGCAGTTGCGAGCGCGGGACTCGTTAGCGCGCTCGCACTCGGTTGCACCAGACCGGCTCCGCGAGTCGTGAAAGGGACACGCGTAGTCTTGATTGTCTGGGACGGCTTGCGGCCGGATTCCGTCAGCCAAACACACACTCCCACGTTGTGGCAAGTCGCGCAGACCGGAGTGACTTTTCGGGACCATCACTCCGTTTATCCGACGCTCACAAACGTGAACTCGACCGCGATGGCGACGGGCGTTTTCTCGAATCGCAGCGGCTTGCTGGCCAACTACGAGTTTCGTCCTGAACTCGAGCCGGATCGGTTCGTCCGCACCGACAACTTGATCGCCGTTCAGAAAGGCGACGAGCTGAGCGGCGGAAGATATCTCGGCGCAGCGACGATCGCCGAGATTGTGCAGGCCAGTGGCGGACGCACCGCGATCGCGGGAACAAAAACGGTTTCGCTGCTGCACGACCGCAAGGCTTCACCTGCCCATGGTAACCAACCGGTCACGGTTTTCTCCGGAGCAACCGTTCCGGAAACGGCGCACGCGTCGCTCGCGGAACAACTGGGGTCTTTCCCGCAGTCAGATCGTCCACCGGATGCGGCGCAGAACGAATGGAGCGCACGTGCACTGATTGAGTCGCTCTGGAAGGATGGCGTTCCGGAATTCTCGCTCCTCTGGCTGAGCGAACCGGATCGTTCGGAGCACGCTGATGCTCCGGGTTCGGTGACGACGCTTGCCGCTTTGAAGTCGAGCGATGAGAACCTCGCAATGGTTTTGCGCGCGCTCGAAAAGGAGGGCGTGCGGGAGCAAACCGGCGTGTTGATCGCGTCCGATCATGGATTCTCCACCGTGGGCCGCGCGATTGACGTTCGTGCTCTGCTGCGCGCCGCGGAATTCCATGTGATCGTCGACCGCGAAATCGCCATGCGCCCGGGCGATCTGCGCGTGGTGAACAATGGCGGCACCGCGCTCTTCTACGTGGCCGAACACGACGGCGCGACGATCGCCCGGCTGATCGCATGGTTGCAACAAACAGACTTCGCCGGCGTGATCTTCGCGCGCTCTCCGGTTGATGGAACTTTTCTTCTTTCGGATCTGCAACTGGACACAGAAAATGCGCCCGACGTGGTGATGGCGTTTCGCTGGACGGACGAGCCTAACGAGTTTGGAACACGCGGCCTGGTTGCGTCCATGGCCGCGGCTGAGGCGGTAAAAGGAACGCATGGCACGCTCAGTCGCTTCGACGTGCATAATACGCTGATCGCGGCGGGGCCAGGCTTCCGCGTGGGCGCGACGGACGATCTTCCGACGAGCAATCTGGACCTTGCGCCGACGATCCTGCACCTTCTCGGCCTCCCCTCGCCGCACCCGCTCGACGGTCGAATTCTCCACGAAGCTCTGGTCGGCGGCGGCGACACACTTCCCCACGTTGAGCATGGCGTGATGGAAGCAACGCGCGCTCTGCCCGGAGGCATTTGGCGACAGCAAATCCGCGTCTCGAAGGTTGGCACTGAGACCTATTACGACGAAGGAAACGGGCGGCTCGAGACGGAAGGAAGCGCCCCGGAGCGATGAAACAAACACCGCATTTCTAAATGACCGACATTCGAAGGGGCCGCGCATTTGGCGCTCCCGGCGTGGAGCCACGCTGGACGCACAGCACGAAGGAAGGCATCGGCACCGCTTATCACACAAGTTGCCGGCTCTGGTTCACGATCTCGCATGGCATCATCAACGAGATTTACTACCCGCACGTCGATCAGCCGAACACGCGCGACTTCCAATTTCTAATCACCGACGGTGAGACGTTCTTCCATGAGGAACGGCGCGATCTCGTGCACACGATCGAGTATCCGGAGGAAGGCGCGCTGCTTTATCGAATCATCAACTCCGATCGCGAGCGGCGTTACCGCATCATCAAGGAGATCGCGACAGATGCCCATTCCTCGGTGCTTCTGGTGCGCACGCGGATCGAAATCGCGGACGAACCGCTGCGCCGGAAGCTGCGTCTGTTTGCCTTGCTCGCGCCGCACCTGAAACGCGGTGGGATGCACAACTCCGCCGCTCTCGCCGATGTCGCCGGCCGCAAGCTCGTCTGTGCCTGGCGCGATGACACCCACCTCGCGTTGGGGGCGGCGCCGGATTTTACGCGCCGCTCTGTGGGTTTCGTCGGCGCGAGCGACGGCTGGCAGGACCTGCAAAACCTAAAGATGGATTGGGAGTTCGAGCAGGCGCTCGACGGCAACGTCGCGATGACTGCAGAGATCGATCTCTCCGCCGGTTTCGAGTTTACGCTGGGTGTCGGACTGGGGCGGAGCGAGCAGAGCGCCGCGGCCAAGCTCTTGCAGTCGTTAGGCGAACCATTCCCCGAACAGCGCGAGAATTACGTTGCGCAATGGCGACGCGCCTACGCGCGGCTCGGCCTCAGGACGCACACGGGCGACGAAGGCAGTCTCTTCCGGCTCAGCCGTTGCGTGCTGCTCGCGCATGAGGACAAGACCTTCCAGGGTGCGCTCGTCGCCTCGATGAGCATTCCTTGGGGCGAGACGAAGGGCGATGATGAACTCGGTGGTTACCACCTCGTCTGGCCGCGCGACATTGTGCAAAGTGCGCTCGGCTTGCTCGCGAGTGGTCATGACGAAACGGCGCGGCGAGCGCTGATCTGGCTGGCCTGCTTGCAAGCGGATGATGGGAAGTTGCCGCAAAACAGCTGGATCAACGGCACGGCTTATTGGACCGGCTTGCAGTTGGATGAAGTGGCCGCGCCCATTCTCCTCGCCTGGCGTTTGCGCGAAATGAATGCGCTTGGCCTTTTCGACCCGTGGACGCTGGTCGCGCGAGCAGCACGCTTCCTCATTTTGCACGGTCCCGTTACGGGGCAAGACCGCTGGGAGGAAGCTTCCGGTTATTCGCCGGGAACAATGGCGGCGATCGGGGCCGGTCTGGTCTGTGTTTCGGAATTCGCCCGCGACCGTGGAGAGGAAGAGAGCGCGCGTTTTCTTCTCATCTATGCCGACTGGCTCTCCTCGCATCTGGAGGATTGGACCGTGACCACGCGTGGCGAACTGGTCCCGGACCAGCCGCGCCATTACATTCGCATCACGCCTTCCGATCCGGCCGATCCGCTTCTCACGGCCGATCCCGATACGGCCACCCTGCAAATTTCAAACGGCGGCGACAGGCATCCGGCGCGCAATGTCGTTGGCGGCGATTTCTTACAACTCGTTAGGCTAGGCCTGCGCGATCCGCTCGACCCCTTGATTGTCGCTTCGGTCGCGGTGGTGGACGCAGTGATCAAATACGACCTGCCGCAGGGGCCCTGCTGGCGCCGCTACAATCACGACGGCTATGGACAAAAGGAGGACGGCAATGCTTTCGACGGCACAGGCACGGGAGGATGCTGGCCGCTGCTGACCGGTGAACGCGGACACTACGAGCTTGCGGCTGGTCGCGATCCGCTCCCGTTCATCGAAGCGCTGGAACGCTTCTCCAATGCTGGTGGGATGTTGCCGGAGCAGGTCTGGTTTCGCGACGATCTTCCCG
>JACCTI010000421.1 GCA_013812515.1 Chthoniobacterales bacterium | reverse complement strand
ATGAGGAAGAGATGGCGCGGATCCTCTCGTTCATCGACGAGGCGCGAGCGGCCCACCCGAAGTTCCATTATCAGCACAACACCGTCTTCCTGCGTTTTTGCCATGCGGACTACCACAAGGGTGCCGCGCTCGCAGAGTTGCAAAGGCTTTTGGAAATCCCGCGGGAAGAGACCTTCGCGGCCGGCGATCACTTCAATGATATCTCAATGCTGGACGGTCGTTACGCGCAATGTCCTGCCTGCCCTGGAAACGCCATCCCGGAAGTGAAGCAGACGGTGCGCGACGCGGGCGGTTACGTTGCGGAGAACGCATGCGGCGCCGGCGTCCACGAAGCGCTGCTATTTTTCGCGAGCTAAGTCTGCGACTTCAATTGCAGCTCCGGCTTCTGCTGCAGGATCTCGCTCAGCGCGGGCCATTGCACGGCGCTGTCCATATCGCGAAAGGCGTGGAGATAAACAGCCGCAATCTCTGCCGGATAAGTCGCGAGTAGCTCATCCACGGCGGACGCGATCTTCTCTTTCGGCGGACAAGCGGGAAGCTCCTCGACCGTGCCGTCCTCTTCATGCGCGATTTCGAGGGCATCGAGGAATTCGTTCAACATCGGCTTGTGCGCGCCGAGCAACCAGGCCTGCAGCAGATGAGTCGCGAGCGTGTCGCTAATCGGCCGCCCCAAGGCTGCTTTCATCCAGCGAAATCTATCGTTAGGCGGCTTCCGCTCAATATACACGCTGCGGAGGTTGCGCTGGTTCGCCAAACCCTGGATGGCCGCTTTGTAGACCGCCTTCTCTTCTTTTTGTAGAAAGAGGAAGACCGCCCCCGCAGTGGCGGATGACATGCGTTGAAAGATCTCGTGCGCTTTCATCGCGCGAGACCTGGCGCAATTTCACCCGGCACCACGGCAGCAGGTCGCCCGTTTTTGCCGGCAAATCGGTTGGTCATGTATGTCAGGAGCAAAACCCAGAAAGTGAGGGCCAGACTAAAAAGCGGGAATTGGAGCGCGAGCGGGAGCGAGTAAATGATTGCCATTAGCGGAATCCAAACAGCCCAGGTGGTGAAGAGGGTCGGCACAATTTTGTCTCGGTAAAAGGCCCACGTCAGATTGCGCCGCAGCTCACCGGAACCGAAACCGCTGTTCTTCCATTGATAGGCCAGCACGCCATACGGGGCCGCAAAGAATACGTTGTAGCCGAACTGGTCGATGCAAATTTTCGCAGCGACAACTGGCAGCGTCGCGCGATCGCCAAGCAGGGCCGCCAGACTGCGGTAGAGGAAATCGACTGTGATTCCGTCGAAGCCCCACAGCGGTGCGGTGAAAACGATGTTGCGGAAGTTCTGTGCGCGGACCCGTCCCTTCTGAAAGAGGAGAACGAGAAAGAACTCGGGGAGGATGGATGCGGCGAGTACCGTCGCGGTCACGACAAACACCAGGCCATGGGTTGCTTTGTAAGCGGCCAGCCGATTCAGCGTCTCGGCCACCTCCGGGCTGACATAATACGACGCGAAGAGCGCCAGCATAACGGTCTGAATGAGGAATGCCGGAATGAGATTCGCGCGCACGGCTTCCCATCCGGGTGCGAGCGGATTTCGAATCTTCCGCGGCCCAATTGGTGCCATCGCGCAAGCTGACTCGTGCGCGCGCCGCGGCAAGCGGATTCCTCGACCCGATGGACGGAGGCCTTCGTCGGCGATAGGCTCCGAGATGCTGGCCCCCGCCAAACCATCCCTGCATTCGCTCGGGCTCGAGGAGTTGACCCAGCACGTTCGTCAGAACGGGCAGCCAGCCTATCGCGCCAAGCAGATCGCCGACTGGGTCTACAAAAGGCGTGTCACTGCGTACGATGAGATGACCGACCTGCCGTCGGCGTATCGTGAGCAGCTCGCAGCAGAATTTGAGTTCCCGGAAGCCGAAGTGGTGCGTGTCCTCGGTTCCAAAGATACAACGCAGAAGTTCCTGTTCCGATTGCGCGACGGCAATCTGATTGAGTCGGTCCTGATTCCTGCCTCACCCGCGCTTTACGGCGAAGCCTCAGATCGCCGGACGATCTGCGTCTCCAGTCAGGTCGGTTGCGCCTACGGCTGCAAATTTTGCGCAAGCGGGCTGGAAGGCTGGACGCGGAACCTCGATGCCGGTGAGATTGTGCAGCAGCTCATCGCGGTGGAGGGAATGAATGGCGAGAAAATCGACAACGTCGTCTTCATGGGGATGGGCGAGCCGCTCGCGAACCTGAAGAATCTTCGGCGCGCGATTCACATTATTAACGAGCCTTGGGGCCTCGGGATTGGTGCGCGTCACATCACGGTTTCAACCAGCGGTCTCGCTCCGCAAATCCGGGAGTTAGCGGAAGACCCTACGCAGTTTCGCCTCGCGCTCTCGCTGCACGGCGCGACCGACGAAGTGCGGAGCCAGATCATGCCGGTGAACCGGAGATATCCGCTCAAGGTCTTGCTCGAAGCGTGTGATTACTACGTCGCGAGGAAGCGCCGGATCATGTTCGAGTACATCCTGATCGCAGACGTAAACGACACCGACGCGCAAGCTCTTGAATTAGCGAAAATCGCGCGCCGTCTCAACGCAAAGATCAATCTCATTCCCTACAACACGGTGGAAGGTTTGAACTGGTCGCGGCCGTCTCGCACTCGCCAGGACCGCTTCCACTCTATCCTGCGCGAGCAGGGCGTCGTCGCAACACTGCGCCGCGAGAAAGGTCACGACATCGCCGCCGCCTGCGGACAGCTCCGATTGCAAACGCAGCGGAATGCAAATGCCTCGACCATGTCTGCAACAGCTTCCGCTTAAAGGCCCAAAACTTTTTTGCGCGTCCCTGGAAGCTGCCTTAGAAGAAAACCATGCCCGGCTACGATCAGGAGCCCGACAGAGCCTGGGATGAATACGACTGGGAGCGTTTCCTCCAGCAGCAGGACCGCAAGACCGAGAAGTACATGGAGCTGCTCGAGAAGTACCTCGATCATCCTCAACGCGACCAAATCATCGCGCGCGAGATGGGTTGGGCCCATTTGATCGATACCGAGGAGTGGAATGACGAAGTCGATGAGGTCCTCGCGGACGAATCCAATTCTTCGGAAAAGGAGAGTCAAAGTGAACTCGCTCCCGTCGCCTCCGAACCGGAGAGCTTCGAAGAGCACAGCCTTTATCGCGCGGCCTTCGCCTTAACTGTATGGATCGATCAACTCTTCGACGAAACGGCGTCGCTCCAGAATGAGCCGTCCGCCGTTAAGCTGGCCACGCACTCCGCGCTTGCCAGCGCCAAACTCGCAGCCGCCTTGAGCGACGATGACGTAGACGAAATAGGGATGACGATCGCGTACCTCAAGCGGGCGCTAAAGGCGATCACCGTTTCGATGGATGCCGCCGCGCAATTGCTCTCTGAGCGATTAATCTCGCCGCGCCAGCATGCCGTCCTAAACCAGCGGCTCTTCCAGGTGCGTGACGGAATCATCACCCTTATGGGCGAGTATCGGGGCGAGTGGCGAAGACGCTTCGGCAGCCTCTAACGCCAGCCGTTGAATGAATTAGCCGTCACTCCCGTCGGATGATGCATACGGAAGCGACCCCGGCTCAGGCCGAAGTATCGGACGCCGATCTGGTCAGGGCCTCGCAAGGCGGTGACACGAAGGCATTCGATCAGCTGGTGAGTCGTTACCGAACAAGAGTTTTCGGAATGATTTACAACATGGTGCACAGCGAGCAGGACGCCTGGGATTTGGCTCAGGATAGTTTCCTAAAGGCGTGGAGATCGATCGGCCGCTTTCGCGGTCAGTCGAGTTTCTACACCTGGATCTATCGCATTGTGATGAACGTCACGATCGATTGGCTGCGCAAAAAGCAGGTCAAGGGATCGGGGGCTGAGTTTAACGATGAGGTGCAGTTGCGGGAGATTGATCCCGCCTCGCAAACCGTGCCGAAAGCCGATGCGCTGCCGCATCAGCGAATGGTTCATGGGGAAATACGGGAACGGATCGATCAGGCGATCTCGCAGCTTTCGCCCGAACATCGTGCCGTCATTTTGATGAAGGAAATCGAAGAGATGCAATATCACGAGATCGCCGAGGCGCTCGGCTGCTCGATCGGCACGGTCATGTCCCGGCTGTTTTACGCGCGCAAGAAACTGCAGAACATGCTGAGAGACCTGTATGAAAACGTTTGAGGAAAATTGGACCGCCTGGCTGGACGGTGAGCTGACGGGGAAAGAGCTCGTCGAATTCGAGGCTTCGCTGCCGGACAAGCCAACGGCAGAGGTGGAGAAAGAGGACGCGAAGAAGCTCGGCGCTTTCCTGAAAGAACAACTCACCGCACCGGCGATGAGAAACGAGGAGTTCTTCCACCACCGCCTGCGGGAGCAGATGGGGAGTGAAGCCGTAGCGGCAACACCAGCGCGCGTTGCTCAGCCGGAATTGCGCGAAACTTGGTGGACAATCGGCCGTCTGCTTTGGACGGGTGCGACTTCGCTGGCGATCTTCGCCGTGTGCACCTTCTTCGTCCTGCGCGAGAAGAACATCGGCGGGCAATCTGCTTACGTAACCCAGATCCTGAACGCTCGCGTCGACCCGGTCGTGAGCCCGAATGCGACAATCTCCATGTTCGAGACGAAGGAGGACAAGGTTACCGTCTTGTGGGTCGAGGGCTTGCAGTCACTCCCCTCGGAATTCGCCGCGAAGTAGAGCCGATGCGAGCACGCGCTCTGTTTTTGCTCGCGACCGTGCTGAGCTTTGCCGTTTCAGCTCCGGCGCAAGCAGCGGAAACGGTCTGGAGCGGGCTCGTCATGGCGAACAATGTCGCGGAGCCAGCACCGATTCCCGCCGAGCTGAATCGGCTCGAGGGAACGTTGAAGCAACTCTTCGGCTACAACCAATTTCAAATCATCGGCCAGTCGCGGAAGTCGCTTAAAAGCGGCGAGGAAGATTGGTTGGCGACGAGCAAGTATTTCGCGCTGCACGTGGATTCAAAAGCCGCAGCGCGCAGCTCGTATTTGTTGAATCTCCAGCTCTTCCAGGAGGAGAAACTTCTCCTCGAGACGGACGCGAACCTGAGCAAAAGCAGTCCGCTCGTGATCAAAGGCCCGCAAGTTGGCGACGGCGTGCTCGTGCTGCTGCTCGTGATCGAGTAGCGAAATTTTTTCCGAGACAGCACCGCTGGAAATTGCCACGGAGCGGCGTCTAGTGCGAAGCATGCGTTCACCTCTCGTCGCGATTTTGTCCGCCAGCCTCCTCGCCACCGCTTGCGCTGAAAAGCCGTTCGACTTCGACACCACGCCCGGCAAACTGCCGAAGGTTGTCGTTCCGGAGGAGTATGCAATTCGCATCGCTCCCGACGTAAAGAAACTCATCTTCGTCGGCTCGGAGACGATCAAGCTCAATGTGCGCAAGCCGGTTCGTGAGCTGGTCCTCAATGCGGCAGATCTTCAGATCGTGAGCGCAGCCGTCGATGAGAAGCCGCTTGGGAAGGCGGCGATCAAGCTCGATCCCAAGCAGGAGACATTGACGATTGCGCTCCCTGACGAGCTCGGGCAAGGCACACACACTCTCGCCGTCACCTTTACCGGCAAAATAAATGACCAGGGCCGGGGTTTGTATCAGGCCCCGTACCAGGAACAGGGCACCGGCGCGAAGAAGGTGATGCTCGGGACGCAATTCGAAGCGACCGATGCACGACGCATGTTTCCATGCTGGGATGAGCCAAGCTTCCGCGCCCGCTTTCAACTGACAGCGATTGTGCCGGAAAGTTGGAGAGCTGTTTCCAACATGCCCGTCGAGCGCGAAACGAAGGTCAGCGCAGGCAAAGAGGTGCAGTTCGGCATGACGCCTTCCATGTCCTCGTATTTGAACGTGCTCTGCGCAGGCGAGCTTGACGCGATTGAAAAGAAAAGCGGCAGCGTCTTGCATCGCGTTACGGCGACGAAAGGCAAAGCCGGCTTGGGCCGCTACGCGCTCGAGTGCGCCGAGCAGATTGTCGATTACTACAACGATTACTTCGGCACTCCCTTTCCTCTTCCGAAGCTGGATGAGATCGCGGTGCCTGGAGGCTTCGGCGGCGCGATGGAGAACTGGGGCGGCATCACTTATTTCGAGACAGGGCTCCTCTTCGACCCCGCGAACTCGTCGCAGGAGACGAAGCAGGGAGTCTATGAAGTCATCGCACACGAGGTCGCACATCAATGGTTCGGCGATCTCGTAACGATGGCGTGGTGGGACAATCTCTGGCTGAACGAAGGCTTCGCCTCCTGGATGGGCAGCAAGTGCACGGCGAAGTTCAACCCGGATTGGGAAGTGTGGCTGGGGCGTGATATACCGCGCGATCCCACGCGCCGCGTCGGGATTCCAAAGGAAACGGCGATGGAAGACGACGCCCGCTCCACGACGCACCCGATCCAGCAGAAGATCGAAACGGAAGCGGAAGCGAACAGCGCGTTTGACGATATCACATACAAGAAAGGCCAGTCCTTCCTGCGCATGCTTGAGAGCTTTCTCGGCGAAGACGTTTTCCGCGACGGGATGCGCCGCTACATGGCACGGCACAAATTTTCCAACACCACCACCACCGATCTCTGGAATGCATTGAGTGAAGCGTCCGGTAAACCCGTCGCGGATATCGCAGCAAGCTGGACGGAGCAGCCCGGCTTTCCCGTCGTGAAAGTTGCACGCGATCCGAGCGGCAGACTCAGGCTCACTCAAGAGCGCTTTACCGTGAACTTTCCGGATGCGCCTGCACTCGAGTGGAAGATTCCCCTCACCTACTCGGTCGCGGGTGCCCCGCCGGTCAGCGTCCTCATGGCCGAGAAAACGATTGATCTGCCCGACATCGCGCCGGACCGCGCGGTGAAGTTCAACGTGGAAGGGGCCGGCAATTACCGCGTTCAATACGACGATGCTTCATGGAAGTTGCTCCTCGGAGAGCTGCCGCGCCTGAGCATGCCCGATCGCATCAATCTCCTGAGCGATGCCTGGGCTTTCGTGCAGGCAAACCGCGCACCGCTCTCGTGTTATCTCGAACTCGTCGAGAAATTGCCGACGCATACCGAGCTTGCGGAACAGCAACAGATCATCACCGCGTTTGGAATCATCGATAACTTGCTCGCCGATCAACCGGCGCACGACGAATTTCAGCAATACGCGCGCTCGATTTTGCGCCCGGCGTTCGACGAAGTCGGTTGGGAAGCCCGCCCGGACGAGAGTCCGCGCCGGGTGATGCTTCGCGGCAGCGTGATCAATGCGCTCGCGTCGTGGAACGACCCGGAAGTCATCGCGGGTTGCAACGAGCGCTTTGCGAAGTTTCTGTCCGACCCGCGTTCACTCTCGCCGGATCTGCGCCCTCTGGTCTTTGGAGTCGTGGCGCGTTACGCCGACGAAAAGACCTGGAACAAACTGCACGAGCTTGGGCTGAAGACGACCAGCATCGAGGAGAAGCAAAATTACTATGATGCCCTCGCGAAGACCCTGGATCCAAAACTCGCGCGCAAGACCCTGCAAATCGCGCTGACGAATGAGTTGCCGACGAGCCGCGCGCTCTACCTCGTGCCGAAAGTCGCGCGCGACAGCCGCCACGCCGATTTTGTCTGGCAATTCGCGAAAGCGAATATGAAGCAGCTCCTCGGCAAAGCCGATGCACTGGCCATCAACCATTTTGCGCCGAGCCTCTTCACTTTTTTCTCCGACGCGGCGCGTGTCGAGGAACTGAATGCCTACGCGAAAGCCAATCTCCCGCCGGAATCAATGCTGCAGGTCGCAAAGGCAGCGGACGAAGTCAGCTTCCGTGCGGATTTCAAAAAGCGGCTTGTCGAGCAGCTCGCGAGTGCATCTTTCTCGCACGCGCCGCGCGGCTAAAGCACGGGCCGCTCACGCATCGCCGCGAGCGCACGGTGTGTTTCGCGCTCTTCTGCCGCCAGCTCGCTTGCCTGCCGCCAGCCTGCAACTGCGCGGCTCACCAGGAAGAACGCCATGACACCGATCCAGATCGAGCCAAGGTAGTACGCATAGGCGCCGAGGAGCGCACCCCCCGCCACGCCAAGTGCGCTCGCGATTTGCAGACTCCGGATGCGGCCAAGCGGAAACCAGAGCAGCGCGCGCAAGATTTGGCCGCCATCAAGCGGGTAAACCGGAAGAAGGTTGAAGACGAGCAGCGCCAGGTTGATGACGCGAATCCAGTAGATCAACGTCACGGCATCCGGAGCCTCGTAACGCCAGTGCGCGCGTGCGAAGATCAGCAGGATCTCGAGGAAGGGGGCTAGAACGACATTCACGAGCGGACCTGCTGCGATGCTCCAAAGCATGGCGCTAGCCCGGGGCGGCGGACTAACGAATGCTATCCCGCCGAGTGGCCAAAGTACGATCTGCTCGGCGTGTCCGCCGACCTGGCGGCAAGCCAGTGCGTGTCCGAATTCGTGCAGGAGGACGATGAGAAAGAGCGCGAGGTATTCGTAAACCGCCCAGATTGGCGCGTGATAGCGGCCGCGCAGCACAGAAATCTCGTAGGCGCCGACGATGAACCAGGAGAAGTGCAGGAAGACCCGGATACCCGCGAGTCGGAACAGAGGGATGGAGCCGCTTTGCATTTAACTGGCGGAACGTCGGCTGCGTGCGTTGCATCCGCTACCGGCAATATTTCTGCATTCGGTTACGCAGTGTCTGCGACCAACCAGGTTAAGGCATAAAGCGCGACCGCACTCGCCGCGAGCGCGATGAAGCCGAAATGCACTGCCACGAGCGTCGCAAGTAAACTGCCGAGGACGGAACCGAATCCGTTTAGCGCGAGCGCCCAGGGCACATCGCTCGACCGCGTGACGCGAGCGAGCGAATACGGAAAGGGAAATCCCATGAAGAACGCGGGCACCACCAGCCAAAGCACGCCCGCCAATCCGCGCGCCCAGATCGGGAACGGATACACGGCAGCCAGCAAGACCGGAAAAATCGCTCCGGTGACAAGCAGCGCGATCAGGAGAAGGGTAAAGCGGCGGCGCCCTTGCACCTCGGCATCGGCCCTGAGCAGAACCGCGCCGGCTCCCGAGGCGACCAGCATTGCTGAGAGCACCAGCGCAGCGGCGAGAAGGGGCTGACCAATCAACTGCGAGAGCCGGTAAATTGCCCAGATTTGCACGAACATGTAAGCCCCGCCTAACGAGAAGAAGAGCGTCGCGTGCCGCAGTGTCGGCCGAGCCCGAGTGAAGATGCACGGAAGAACGAGGAGCAGGAGACCGAGAAGCGTCACGACAAGCAGCGTCGCAACGTGCAGGATGTAGCCCCACTCGATGAATGGCAGCCAGGACAAACCCATCGAGCTCATCCATTGCGGCACGGCGACCCAGCGGAATGATTGATCGAAGAATGGCCGGTCGTCGGTGGGGGAGTCGATCGCGAATGGCGAACGCTCGATGTAATCCCGCGCGTCCCCACCGAGCAGCCCGGCGAACGCCTCGTAATACGGTTCCTCGGGCAGCACGTTGATCAGGTTCGTCTCCGCCGCATTGATACCCTGGAACCAGACGAGATCGAAGGAGTTGTCCGCGCAAAACCTGCGCAGCGCCTCCACCGTCGCCGGCGGAAAAGGATCGCGACCGATAAAGATTGCGAGCGTCGACCAACTACGCATCGCGATAAGATGTGCGGCAGGTTCGGTGATGCCTTTGCGGCGGAGCGTCTCGATCCAAAGCGCGGCGAGACGCACCCCGCTTTTTGGCGGATTTTCGATCCACGTCGTGACGAGAGCGTGACCGCCCGAGCTGAGGCGATCGAACACTCGCGAGCAGCCTTCAACCGTGAGCAGAAAAGAAGGATCGAGCGAAGCTGCACCGGCTATGGAAGTGCCGTGCGATCCAAGTAGCGAAATCGCAATCACATCGCTCAATGGCGGATTCGTCTCGAGCATTTGGCGCGGATCTCCCCACAGCAGAGTACCGCCCTCGGGTCCAAGGGCGTGGACTGCCGCAACGCGCGTCGGGCTGTCATCGATCGCCATGAACGGCCCAGCGAGAATGTGAGCGCGCGCCAGGTCCGCGCCGCCGGCATAAAACTGCAGCACACGCGGCTCGCTCGTGAGCGCGAACGAGAAAGCCTCCGGGGTCATCCGGAGGAACTCCGGGTTAGCCTTCGCCTCTTTCAAATCAAAGGCGAGCGTCAGCGTGCCTCCATCGGTAAAAACGAGGTGCGAGCGCGGAAGGGTGCCGGCGAAGTTCAACGAAAGGCCGGGCAGGTAGCGCGTGTGTGGCGATTCCACTGTCTGCACCACCGCGTCCCAGCCATAGCGCTCCCCAAGGATTTTTGCCTCGGGCAAGAGCAGCGCTTTCGCGAGATCCTTGTATTCCGAGTAGCGAAACGGCACCAGGGCGACGAGCGCGATCACAGCAACGCCCGCGCCGACCAAAGCAAGCTGCGCCGCGCGTTTTCGTGTCGCCATGAGCGATGCCGCGGTTGCAGTAGCCGCGACGCCTGCGAGAAGACGCTGCGGATGCATGAAGTTCATCGCGAAGAGCAGAGGCAACGCCGGCAACCCTGAGCCGAGCATGTTCCAGAAATACAGCCGGCCCATCGGCAAAACCCGCGCAACGAAAGGTGTACCGATTGCGATTCCGCCCAAGAAGAAGGCCGCGAAGAACAAGAATGAACGGCCGGCCAACAGCGCGTATTCATGCGCCGACCACGTGAGGAGAAAAGGCGTGAACGGGAGCTGTTGCGAGGCGAGAAAGGTGAGCGGCGCCGCGATGCCGAAAATCCCCGCGCTAACGGCGAAGTGCCCGCGTGCGTTCGCAGTCACCTGCTTTCGCGCGAAGAACAAAAACAATCCCGAGCTCGCGATCCCCAGCATTGCGATTGCGATCACGAGACCTGCGAAATGCCCCCAGTAGGCGAGCGCCAGCAGACGCATCAGAAGCAGCTCGTACGCAAGCAGCGCCGCCGAAACGAGCAGGAGTCCCGCAGCCCAACGGCTGGAAGTCATTCGCGCGTGTGGCAGGCTTTCGTCCCGACCGTCCTCTCGCGCCGGTCTGCGCGTGTGAGGTGAACGCGCGGTTTACGCCGAAAGCACGAGCTTCCTACGATCCGCAGCCGCGTCACTTCTTGTCTGGCGCACGTGGACCGCCGGTCAGCGGCACAAAATTCACCGGATGCACGCTGCGCGAGCGCACCTTGCCGCCGGCGTCTTTCTCCACCATCACGAGACGCTGCGTCGCGTGCACGGGTCCGATGGGAATGATCATGCGAGCGCCTGGCCGCAGTTGTTGCAGGAGTGGAGGGGGAATGTGGTCTGCCGCCGCGGTCACGATGATGCCATCGAACGGTCCGATCTTTTCCAATCCGAAGTAACCATCCCCGTTGATCACGCGCTCCGGTCCGAGCCCGAATTTTTGCAGCCGCGGCAACGCTTGTTTCTGGAGGGGTTCGACAATTTCCATCGTGTAAACGTTGGGCGTGAATTTCGTGAGAATAGCCGCCTGATAGCCGCTCCCGGTGCCCACCTCCAAGATTTTCGCACCGGGTTTCGGATCGAGCAGCTCCGTCATCAACGCAACGATATACGGCTGGCTGATAGTCTGTCCGTAGCCGATTGGTAGCGGCCGGTCAGCATAAGCATCCCGCTGCATATTGGCCGGCACGAACCAATGCCGAGGCACGCTCCGCATCGCGTCGAGCACTTTTCCGTTTTGAATCCGGAGGTGTTCATCGAGATCGCGACTGCTCACCATCGGCATCGAGCCACGTGAGGCATCACCAAAAAGGCTCGGCGGCGGGGCGCCGGAGCTCCCTCGGGGAGAAGAAGAACGACGATTGATCAGTTGTTCCTGCACCATGCCGGCGCGCTCTGCGGCGCGGTCATCCTCCTGCGCGGCTGCTGGCAACGCGGAAGCGAGGCCAGCGATCGCGAACAGCAACGTCTGAATCGGAACGCTCCAGTTCTTCATACCCTCACCAAGAATACGAATGAGTCGCGCCCGTTGCGTGCGCCTTCACCGCAATGCGGCTCTAATTACAACGTCACTTCCCTGCGCCCCTCGTCGCGCGGGAGAAGAAGCCGCATCGGCATCATGGATGATTCGTAGAAGCCGTGCAGCTTGAAGAAGTGTTGCGAGCGCAGCTCCGGGCGATCGGTCAGGAGCGTGATGCGCAGGAAATTCTTCTGCTTCGCGAAGTCGATCGCGTACTGAAGCAGCTTCGAGCCATAGCCTTTTCCTTGGAAGCTCTTGTGTATCACCAAGTCCTCCAGGACCATGACGAAGCCGCCTTCGGCCGTGCTGATGGTGAAGAGCAGGTTGATCATGCCGACGATCGTCCGGTCGCAACGGAGGACGAAGACCCGGCCGCGATTGGGCTGTTCAAAAATGAGGCGCAGCCCGCGCAACTGCTTCTCCTTGTCGGGACAAAAATCGCTCTCCACGCTGAAAAGCTCGCCGAGGAGGAGGGATAATTCGTCCAAGTCCTCAAACGTTGCCGGCTCGATCACGACCTCCTCGCTCATTGTCGCTGGTTATCTCAGAAACCTGCAGGCGTGGCAATGCCAGCGTCCCTTTTTCCTGCAGCGTTGACAAAGAGAACGTCGTCCATAATGTAGCCGCTCTTCGACCGCGGCTCGCGGCGACTCTGCCATGAAACGCACACTTCAGCGCTCGAAACGGACCCGGAAACGTCAGCATGGTTTTCGGGCGCGCATGAGCACCAAGGCTGGTCGCGCGACGCTCGCGCGACGCCGCCAACGCGGTCGGAAGCGCTTGTTACCGAAAGGCGCGGAAGTGCATTACGCGCGGCATACGCAGGCCTAAATCATCCTGCTCCTGCTCTTACTCCCGATCTACGAGAGAGAAGCAGGATCAACAACAAGATTAAGATCGAGAGCAGGATTTCAACGCTGCAATTCCCGCAGGGGTCCCGCGTAGCCGGTCAACTCCAGATATCCGCGGCCGGCGATTAGCTTTCCGTTACGGGTTCCTCTCACGTCGACCGCGCCCTCCCAGTAGACCAGCGGCGGAAACGCGAGCTCCTGATTTTTGACGGCTGTGCGAACGGTAAACTCGATTCCCTGTTCCGATACTTCAACGCGCCACCCGATCGGGTACTTTGCGCCCGTCGTTGCGCTTTTCCAATACTCAGTCGGCGTCATTCGGAAGCTGGTACTCGGGAGATAAACGCTGCTGCCGTCCGGCGCGACCAACGTTCCACTGGAACTCGGATCGGCCGCACCGTTCTGGAGCCGCATTCGATACAGCATCAGTTCGCTGCCTTCATCCAAGTGAACCGAGAGCCAATCCCAGCCCACCTGCTCCGCTGCGAGCTGATTCGTGGCCCATTCGTGATCGAACCAGCTTTCGCCACGAAAGGGCTGCGATTTCCCATTCGCAATAAACTCGCCCGTCGTTTCGAGCCGAGTGACTGAATAGTAGTGCGAGGCGTGCCCAAGACCGCTCGCCTTCGCGCTGATGCCATTCTGCCCGTGCACAACAGGCGGCTTCGCGGCCCGCAGATGCAGATGCATCGTGCCTTTACTCGATGTGGCGACGAGATCGAAAGCGTCATCGCCGTTTGCGGCTAGCGTCCAGCCCTCGATCCACGCTAACGTCTGCCCGTCATCGAACCCCGCTTCGCCAAATGCGCCGCGGCTGATCTTTTGTTCGAAATGGAATCGCTGCTTCGTCACGTCTGTGACCGCAAAGTGCGCGAACTTGAGATCGTTCACGAGGAATCGTGAGGCGTTCGGATCGCGTTCCGCCGGAGGCCGAATTCCCTGCCGGAAGAATGTCAGCTCATAACCGAAACGGTGACCCTCGAGATCAATCAGGTTCCCGGTGAAGTACCACCACTCCGTCTTGAACTCCGGATGCACATGGTGATCGCGCGGGAACTGATATTGCCAGCCCGGCTCTGCCAGTCGCCAATCGGCGGCGATGCAACAGAGGCCCAACGCCAAGACCTGCCGCAAGCTTCCGACTTTTGGCATTCTGTGCACGCGGGAAGGTCGGATACCTTACTCCTCTCGCAACGCCTCGGCGAGGATGAGCCGCCCCGCACGCCACGCGGGGAAGATACCTGCGAGCACGGCCGCGGCGATGATCCACAAAGGCGTGAGCGCGAGTGATCCCCACGGAAAAGCCATCTGAATAGTCCAACCGAAGAATGCGCGATTGATGACCCCGGTAAGGACGAGCGAGAGCGCCAGACCGGACGCGACTCCGATGATGGCGGCGACCAGCCCGATCATTCCGGATTCCCACAGCAAAACGTTCCGCAGTTGCGTCGCGCTTCCGCCGACCGCGCGGAACACTCCCAGTTCACGCGTTCGTTCCGCGATCAAGGTAGTGAGTGTGAGGCAAATTCCGACGATCGCGACGAGCACGGCGATTGTGCGGAGAACGTAAGTCACGGCGAACGTCTGATCGAAGATTTCGAAGATGCGCTTCCGCAGTTCTCGATTCGAAAGCAGCATGAACTGTCCCGTCTGGCTGAATCTCGCGCGAAATTCCGACGTGAGGGCGTCCGCCGAGCCTTGCGGTTTCAGGTAAACTGCGAGGCTGTTGATACGGTCGTCCTTCCATATGG
Organism: Chthoniobacterales bacterium; assembly: GCA_013812515.1. Classification (GTDB taxonomy): domain Bacteria; phylum Verrucomicrobiota; class Verrucomicrobiia; order Chthoniobacterales; family UBA10450; genus JACCTI01. The sequence continues at coordinate 3,284 of JACCTI010000421.1, read as the reverse complement.
AAAGGAACGTCGGCTGGCTCATGAAGACCAGGCCTTCATCGCGCGTGTAGTCGTAGAATGTCCCGGCGATCGGAAATGAGCGGAGACCCTCCGGCGTGGTGAGCTCGAGCGACTGACCGTCGGAGACATGATTGCGACGCGCGAAACTTTCGGAAATGAGCACACAAGGCTCGCGGTAGAAACGCTGCATGATGGCCACTCCATCTCCGCGAACAAACGGGAACCGCCGCTGGTTCGTGCCGCGCACAACCGCCACCGCGACGTTTTTTCGGCCCATCGGGACCTCGATTTCGCGAAATGTATCCAGGGTTCCAACTGCAGCGTGTTCTTCGATGAACTTGATCGCCTCGGGCGGGATGAACGACGAAGGACCGACCACTTCGTTCGAGGCAGGTGCGACAAACAAATCAGCAGCGAGCGTTTGGTCGACCCATGATTCAACTGTGCGCCGGAACGAAAACACCATCACGCTGACGCCGATTGCCATCGCCACGGCGGCGGCGAGCGCCGCGATTGTAACGGAGTTGCGCACCAGAGATCGCGCGAGATTACCGGCCGCGAGCGTCGCCTCGACCGATTGCATGGCGCGAAGAACATCTTGCGCGGCGTGGCTGAACGTGGAGGTCATTTGCGGAACAACGAGGGAAAAACCCGCCAGGACACAAAAGGCCGCCCCAAAGCCCATCCATGGCGGACCCGTGCTCAAGGCAATCCAGGAGAGGGCAACGGCGGTAACGATGAAGCCGACGCCGCACCAGAGCCAACGCGGCGAAAGGTTGGCGGACTGCTCAATCATACCTCCAGCACGCAACGCGCGCACTGGATCCATCCGGGCTGCGGCAGCCGCGGGCAACCAGGCGGCGATGAGCACCGACAGCAGTCCGACCGTCGCGGCGGAGCCGAACATCCACGGTGTGAGCGCTAGTTCGCGCACGCTAAGAAGAACATAGAGCACTGAAATAGTTTTCGAGACGGTGCCGAGAAGAACCCGTGCGAGCAGAACCCCGCCGAGCAATCCGGCAATTACGCCTGCGGCGCCGAGTGCGAAGGCCTCGCTCAGAAAGAGCGCGCGAATTTCATTCCGCGTCACGCCTAACGAGCGAAGGATTCCAATTTCACGGCGCCGCCGCACGACGGAGGCTGAGACGGTGTTGTAGATCAGGAACATGCCGACAAGAAGCGAGACGAGGCTCATCGCCGTCAGGTTGAGCTGGAACCCACCAAGCATGTTCTGCACTTGCTCACCCCGTTGCGCCGGCGTGGCGACAGTCGCGTCCGGCGGAAGAACACCGCGCAGACTGGCGATAATCGCGTCGCGGTTTCCAACGTCGCTGAGCTGCAATTGAATCGAACTCAGCACGCCTCGTTTCCCGAGAAGCTCCTGCGCCCAACCAATGTCCATCGCGGCGAAATGCGGGTCGACGACGGCGGAGGGCCCGTCCGCGCGCAAAACAAACGCCACACGCAAGCGATGATCGGCGCCATTCACCTGGGCGCGGAGAACGTCGCCTTCTTTAAGGTGATGAAGCCGCGCGAACTCCTCCGAAATAGCCAACGCTTCCGGCTCGCCCAGCCAGCGCTGCACATCGAACCCGGCCGCACGGAAGCTCGTTAGCTCAAAGGTGCGGAACGGGATGTTCGTAAAGATATCCAGGCCGAGGACCTGGAGGTATTCGCCGGTCAAATCCGGAAGAGTCACGATTCCCCGCACCAGCGGCGTAGCGGCAGAAACGCCAGGATGCCGCGCTACCGCTGGGAATGTTCCGTCCGGCAACCCGCCGACCGGCCCGGTGATCTGTAGTTCAGCTTTGCCAGCAACCACATCGATGGTGGCAGCAAAAGCCCGATTTGCGCTGTAGTTCGCGATCTCGATGGCGAGATAAACGGCTACGCCCAGTCCGACGCTCAGCACATTGAGCAACGCCAGAAAACGATGTCGCACGATGTAGCGGACGACGTGACGATGAAAGAGCCGTAAATACTGCAAAGTCATGCTCGAATGCGCAGCTCTGACTGACGCTTAAATCTCGCGGCCGGCGGAGAGCAGACCGCCCCGAGGGGCCCGTCGGCTCTGGTTGTTAGGTCCACCGATCTCGGAGATTTACGCAGATTGAGTTTGTGAAAATTGGCTCCAGGAATGTTTGGATAGAATCATCACTCTAGGCTGATTCTCGGCTCTAGGCTTGTCCGGAGCCTAGCTCGATGGTCGAGACTTGCGCGCGTTTTATTGACGCGCCTGCGTCCAGCACGGCACTAAGCGTGTATCCGGCGGCCTTTTTCCCTTCCAGATAACTGCGCCGGTGCATCCGAACGCAGGCCGCACGCGTGGAGGAATCTTTCTGCGGGACGGCCGTTTGGAGCCTTGAATTATAGGATTGCTTGATATGGGGAATTATAAGCGACAGGTGTGACGAAATTCTTCTGTCATAACTTCGCCTTTGGCGCGAATGCTTGACGGGAGCGAGCGACTCTAACCGCAAATTGCACGCGAGGTATCGGAACCCGTGCCCGCGCTAAGGCAAGCACCCCATGACAGAGCACTCCGAATCCAAGCGAAGCTGTGAACGTGCCGCAGTTCAGCCGACGTACTTCTGCGCGATAGGCATCCGGCGGCCAAGCCCAAAAGCACGGCTCGTGACCTTAATACCCGGTGCGGCTTGCTCGCGCTTGTATTCGTTGAGGTCGACCCGGCGTTGCACCCATCGGGCAGTCTTCTCATCGAATCCGTGCACCACAATGTCGCGCACGCTCAGGTTTTCCTCCACGTAGAGACGCAGAATCTCGTCCAGGATTTCGTACGGTGGAAGCGTGTCCTGATCGACCTGGTCTGGCTTCAACTCCGCGCTCGGCGGCTTTTCGATTGTGTTCGGAGGGATGACCTCCCGCTCGCGGTTCATCCACCGAGCGAGGTCATAGACCAGCGTCTTCGGCACATCACTGATCACCGCGAGCCCTCCCGCCATGTCGCCATAGATCGTACAGTAGCCGACTGCTAGCTCGCTTTTGTTCCCGGTCGTGAGCAGAAGATGTCCGAACTTGTTCGAGAGCGACATCAGGATCATGCCGCGCAAACGCGACTGCATGTTCTCCTCGGTCGTGTCTTCCGGCAGACCGGCGAAGATTTTGGTGAATTGTGTTTTGAAGCAGCCAAACGCGTTCCCGATTGGAATCTGGAGACACTTGATCTCGAGATTTTTTGCGAGCTGGAGTGCGTCATCGATGCTTCCGCGCGACGAGTACGGGCTCGGCATCGAAACCCCGATGACGTTCTCCGCACCGAGCGC
>JACCTI010000416.1 GCA_013812515.1 Chthoniobacterales bacterium | reverse complement strand
GCCTCGAAGACGGTCCGCAACATCTCGCAGGCGCGCCGGTTCACCTCCGCGACGCGCGGATGGTAGTAGACGTTCTTGTAAAGAAACCGGCGCAGCTCCTGGTTCGCCCTCAGTAGCTCCTCACCGTAATTGATGAGTGGCCGCTCCTGTCGCCGGACGTCTTCTGGTGTTTGCACTCCTGCTTGAGCGATCGCTCCGGCGCTCGTCATGACCACATCGCGCACCTGGCGATCAATGATTTCGCGGATGATCAATTGATGCAGCTCCGGCTCGCGCGCATCGGGATAACGAGTCGTGACCGCAGCGTGACTCCCACGCCAGACCGAGTTCTCCTCCAGTTGCTCTGGAGCGAGGATGCGAAAATCGACGGCATCATCCAGGTCGTGGCTGTAGTAAGTCATCTCGTCGGCCAGGTTCGCGATCTGCGCTTCCAGCGAGGGACACTGACGTTTCTCCTCACCCGGATCGGACGTGCTGGACAAAGCCTGATGCTTCTGCAAGCCCTCGCGCACTTCATGCGTCAGGTTCAGACCCGGGAACTCCGGATAAACTGATTCGAGCAGATCAACTACGCGCAGGCTTTGCTTGTTATGCTCGAAACCGCCGTGGCCCTGCATGCACTCGGCCAGCATCTCTTCGCCGGAATGTCCGAAGGGCGAGTGACCCAGATCGTGGGCGAGTGCGATCGCTTCCGCGAGGTCCTCATTTAACGACAAAGCACGCGCGACAGTGCGGCTAATCGACGCAACCTCGATCGAATGCGTAAGCCGCGTCCGCAGATGATCACCCGTTCCATTAAGGAAGACCTGGGTCTTATATTCGAGCCGACGGAAGGCGCGCGCATGAATGATCCGGGCGCGATCCCGCTGGAACTCCGTGCGAAATGCGTGGCGACCCTGCGCATGTTTCCTTCCACGCGAATCTCCCGACTTTTCCGCATGAGGAGCAAGCACGCGCCGCTCATCTTCCTCCATCTGCTCGCGCGTTTTCCAACGCCCGGGCACATCAGTTTCCACGCGGCGATTATCTGCCGGAGATGTTGGTTTGCGAGCCAGGAGTTGATTTCGCTGCGAACTGGTCGCGCAGTTGTTCGCGCGCGGCCCTTGCCTGGGCCCGAACGATCAGCACATCGAACAGTGCGAGAAGCAAGGCGAGCACCGTGAGCCACGCGCAGGCCAGCCAGTAAAGAATGAACGAGGCGGGGTGCTCGCGATGATCCAAGAGGCCGCGCAGGATGGTTGAGCCCGCAACCATCAAAGCGACCGCACCGAGCACTGCCGCGAACATGATCTTTCGGCGTGCGACTTGATCACGGATGAACCCGCGTGTCGCGTGCGTTGCGAAAGGCAGCAACGAGAAATTCTTCTTCGCCCGCGGAGTCGCCATGAGCGGCGCGCTTAGATCAGGAGCAGGCTGGGATTCTCGAGAAGATGCCGAAACTCCTTTAAGTATTCGGCACCGAGCGCGCCGTCGATCACGCGATGGTCACAGCTCATCCCGATGCTCATGCGCTGACCGACCGCGACCGAATCGCAATCATCCACGACCGCTTTCTTCGTGATCGCGCCAACCGAAAGAATGAAGCCCTGTGGCGGATTGATGATGGCGGAGAAATTGTCGATCCCGTAGCTGCCCAGGTTCGAGACCGTAAACGTGCCGCCTTCAAATTCCTCAGGCTTCATCCGTTTGTTCCGCGCGCGGTTCGCCAGGTCTTTGACCGCTTCGCTGATCTCGCGCAGCGACTTGTTCTGCGCTCCCTGAATGACTGGCGTAACGAGGCCTTCCTCGAGTGCGACCGCGATCGCGAGATTCACATCGCTGTATTGGACAATCGCGTCCTCATCGAAAGACGCGTTCGCCTTCGGCACTTTCACGGCCGCTTGCACGGCGGCTTTCAGCACGAAGTCATTCACCGTGATTTTTGCGGTGTCGCTCCCCTCGCCTGCTGATTTCAGCTCCGCGCGCGCCATCATCAAAGGCCCGGCGTCGATCTCGATGTTCAGGTAGAAATGCGGCACCGGTCCTTTGCTCGCGACGAGCCGCTCCGCGATCACCTTGCGCATTCCGGTGAGATGAATGCGAGCGCCTTCAACGGGTTTGGCACCGGTCGGCGCGGGCTTAGACGGGGATGGCGAGGGCACCGCAGCAGACTGGGATTTCATCGCTGCGCGGATATCAGTTTCGGTGACGCGCCCTTCGGGGCCGCTGCCTTTCACCTGCGAAATTTGGAGGCCGTTCTCCGCCGCCAGTCTCCGCGCGAGCGGTGACGCTTTCACACGCGCTTCCTTGGAGCTGCTCGCGCTTGCAGAGGCCGCCTCAGCCTTTCGCGGAACCGGCGGAACATCGAGTTGGGTCGACTTCTGCTTCTCCGGCTGGGGCGGCGCCGTCTCCTCCTGCTGCTCTCCCGCTGGCCCAGGCTGCTCCGTCTCGGCCGGCTTCGCCGTTTCCGCCGCGGGTCCTGGTTTTTTCTCCGCCTCCGGTACCTTCGTCTCGGCTGGCGCCGCTTCGCCCTTTTCGCCGACGAATGCGATCTTCTGTCCGACCTCTACTTTGCCGCCTTCTTCGACATAGATCTCGGTCAGGACCCCGTCTTCAGGCGACTCCCATTCCATCGTCGCCTTGTCGGTTTCGATTTCCGCGATGATGTCGCCCGTCGAAACCTGCTCGCCTTTTTTCTTCTTCCAAAGCACGAGCGTGCCCTCGGTCATCGTGTCGCTCAGCTTTGGCATCTGGATTTCAGGCATTGCGGGGAGGATATGGTTGATGGTCAAGCAAGCGATCTAGCCACTTGCACTTACACTTTAACTTTCACCTACACTCATGCTGCGCGTGCAAGTGAAAGTTAAAGGCAGGTGCAAGTGGAGAAAAGGTATCAGGCGTGACAGACTCTTTCGACCGCGGCCACGATTTTCTTGGCGCTCGGCAGAACAGCTTTCTCGAGCCGCTCGTTATACGGCATCGGGACATCCTCCTGGCTGACACGGGCGATGGGTGCATCCAGCTCATCAAAGATCTCGTTCTGGATCCGAAAACAAATCTCCGCGCCTATTCCGCAATACGGCCGGTCCTGTTCCGCGATCACGACGCGATGCGTCTTCGAAACCGATTGGAAAATGGCGGCGTGATCGAGTGGTTTGATTGAACGAATATCCAGAACTTCGGCGCTGATCTCCTCCTCCTCGAGCGTCTCCGCCGCCGCGAGCGCGAGCGGCACCGTTTGCGCGTAGCAGATGATCGTGACGTCACTTCCTTCGCGTTTAACTTCTGCCTGACCGAGCGGGATTAAGAGTTCCTGGTCCGCCGGTTCAATCATGCCCTTCGAGCTGTAGAGCAGCTCCGATTCGAGCACGAGGACCGGATTGTTGTCGCGGATGGATGTCTTCAACAAGCCCTTCGCATCACGCGGTGTCGCCGGTGTGCAAATCTTCAGGCCGGGGAAATTCGCATACAAACACTCCGTCGCATGCGAGTGCGTCGCACCGAGCTGGTGGGCGGGGCCATTCGGCCCTCGAAAGGTGATCGGGATGTTGAACTGACCGCCAGACATGGTCAGCATGTTCGGCGCGTTATTCACGACCTGATCGAACGCGACGAGCGAAAAGCTGAAGGTCATAAACTCGACGATCGGTCGCAGACCCACCATGGCGGCTCCGACTCCCAGGCCGGCAAAACCGTTTTCGCTGATGGGTGTATCGATGATGCGCTTCGCTCCAAAGCGGTCGAGCAAGCCCTGACTGACTTTGTAAGCTCCGTTATACTGCGCCACTTCTTCGCCCATGAGAAAGACGTTCGGATCACGTTCCAGCTCTTCCGCGAGAGCTTCATTCAAAGCCTGGCGATATGTGATTTCGCGCATTTCGCCGCTCATGAGACGTAAGTGTAGTCGTAAAGTTTTTCGAGCGGTGGTTCGTCACTTTCTTCGGCGAATTTCACACTTCCGAGCGCAGTTTCCTTGGCCTTCTTGTCCATCGCGTCGAACTGCTCGTTCGTCAGTTTGCCTTCACGCGTGAGTTGCGCGCGCAACCGTGTAATCGGGTCATCCATTCTGTATTTCTCGAGCTGTTCCTTCGTCCGATAGCTCGCAGGATCCGACATGGAATGGCCGCGATAGCGATAAGTCTGGATCTCCACAAACGCGGGATGCGGATCTTTTCGAATCGACCCGACCACTTCCGCGACCTTGTCGCGGACCTCGCGGAAGTTCATCCCGTCGGCAACGACTGGATGGATGTCGTACCCTTCCGCGCGATCCACGATTTTCTTCA
>JACCTI010000390.1 GCA_013812515.1 Chthoniobacterales bacterium | reverse complement strand
CCATCCCGCCAGTGGTTGAGCTGCGCGATATAGCGCTGCGCTTCGACGAGATAAGCGTGCTCGACGGCATTTCCCTCCGTGTTGAGCCGCAGGATCGTCTCGTGATCATGGGGCAGAGCGGCAGCGGCAAAAGCACCATATTACGATTGATCCTCGGCATCCTGCAGCCAACGCACGGCTCCATTTTCTTCAAGCAATTCGAAATCTCACGCCTCGCCCGGCGCAAGCTTCAGAAGATCCGGACGGAGATCGGGATGGTCTATCAATATTCCGCGCTGCTCAGTTCGCGAAATGTGCGCGACAACATTGCTCTTCCTCTCGAGGAGCTGACGAAAAAGACCAGGGCCGAAATCGACAAGATCGTGGATGAAAAGCTTGAGCTCGTTGGAATGAACGGTGTGAAGAATCAGATGCCTTCCGAGCTGAGTGGTGGTATGCGCAAGCGCGTCAGCCTCGCGCGGTCTCTCGTCATGGACCCTGAGTTGATTCTGTTCGACGAGCCCTCCGCTGGATTAGACCCGGTGATTAGTTCAGTGATCGACGAATTGATCATCAGCCTTTCGGAGCAAGCCAAGGTCACGTCCGTGATCGTCACGCATGAAATGGACAGCGCTTTCCGGATTGGTACAAAAATGGCGATGCTCTACCGGGGCAAGATCATCGAAATGGCAGAGACAGCGGAGTTCAGAAAATCGAAAAACCCGGTGGTCGCTCAATTCTTAAGCGGCAGCACGAAAGGCCCGATCTTGGAAGGAAGTCAGGATGCAATTGCGACGAAATGAGATTTTAACCGGCCTGCTGGTGCTGGTCACGGTAGCGGTTTTAGCGGGCGTCCTGATTCTGCTCGGGGCACCTGGCCTGTTTAAGCCGCTTGTGACCTACCGGATCTACTTGGACAACGCGGCTGGCATCAAACTCGGCGCGCCGGTTCTGCTGGCCGGGCGCAAAATCGGGCAGGTCGAAAAATTGCACTCGCCGGTTTCGCAAGAAGAGGCTCAACGAGCGGAAGCCACGGCCGATGGGTTTCGTCCGCCGAGCGCCAGCCCGACACCTGCGCAAGGGCCGCCTAGACCGAAATTTGAGGCCCGAGTCGACGTGCGGGTCGACAAGGATGGGATTGTCTACAAGGACGCGCGGGCGCGGCTGATCACGCTAGGCTTACTCGGCGAAACGGCTATCGATTTCACCGCGGGGAACGAGTCATCCGGCCGCGCCGAAGATGGGCAGACGTTCGCGGGCGAACGCGTTCCGGATTTCGGCGAGTCGATCGCGAAAATGCTCGACGTCGTTCAACCCGTAGCCACAGAGGCGACGAAAACTTTGCGGGAGCTTCAGGGGACGGCGCAGAACCTGGCCAAGATTACAGACGAACAATCGCAGTTGAATATGGCGCTCGCGCAGATGCGCACCTTTGCCGAGAACCTGACCAGCATGACCGCAACGGACAGTCCGCTTCAGCTCGCCCTGAAAAATGTCGAGTCGATCAGCACGAACTTGAACAAGGTCAGCACCGACATCACCAGCAACAACAACATTCAGGTGACGTTGCAGAACTTCCGCGATTCCTCCGAGAGCTTGAAGTCCACCCTGAACAATCTCGGTCCTGATCTGAAGGAAACCGGTCAAAACGTGAAGGAACTCACGGAAACCGTGAAGACCCAACCGTGGCGTTTGGTCTGGCCCAGCACGAAAAAGTATCCCGAGGAGACGGCGCCGCCCACCGCGGCGGGCGATACCATCACGGTGCGGAAATCGAGCAACGCGCAGCGGCGTCCCACGTCACCAACGCCTGCGCGCCGGCGGCAATGATCTTTCGCCTAACGAGCGCTAAGCCGCAGCCTGCGCCAGGGCGAGGCGCTGCTGGAGAAATCTCATCACGGCTACTTCGACGGAACGGAGGTCGGGACTGTTCTCGGCCAGCGCTTCCTCCGTTTTGCGCTTCAGTCCTTCGATCATATCGCCAGTGAGATAGGTCTCGAGCACAGCCGGATGGACGTAGCATTTCCGGCACACAGCGGGAGTGTTGCCGAGGATCTTGGCAACCGCTGAGACCGCGGTCTTGATGTTCTGCTTCGCCGCTTTCTTTGTTTCCGCCTTCTCGACCTGGTTCAACGCCACTGCGGCCAGCACCGTTCCGGCCCAGGTGCGGAAATCCTTCGCCGTAAAGTCTTGGCCGGTGATCTCGCGCAGGTAATCATTCACGTCTTGTGAGGTAATGTTGCGCACCGTGCCGTCCTCCTCGTCGAGATAGCTGAAGATCTCCTGGCCCGGCAAATCCTGCAGCTTCTTCACGATCCGGGCCAGCCGCCGATCACTCACGTTCACGTCATGCTCCACGCCGCTCTTCCCGCGGAAGTTGAAGCGGAGGACGGAACCTTTCACCTTCACATGCTTGTTCCGCATCGTCGTTAGACCGTAGGATTTGTTCTGCTTTACGTACTCCTCGTTTCCTACGCGGATGAAAGTGCGCTCCATGATCGAGAGAACCGTCGCGAGGACCTTGTTCTTGGGTAGACCCAGGAGGGAAAGATCTTCTTCCACGCGTTGGCGGATCTTCGGCAACGCGGCGCCGAAACTAAGCATCCGGTCGTACTTGGTTTCGTCACGCGCTTCCCGCCATTTCTCGTGGTAGCGGTATTGCTTCCGGCCACGCGCATCGCGGCCCGTCGCCTGCAAATGGCCGTTCCCCGTCGGGCAAATCCAAACGTCCGTGTAAGCCGGTGGAATCGCGAGGCGCTTAATTCGAAGCAGCTTCGCTTCGTCCGTCACCAGCTTGCCCGTCGTGTCGTAAAACTCGAAGTCGTCGCCCTTCTGCTTCCGCGTGTAGCCCGGTTTGTCATCACTGACGTAGCGCAAGCCCGCTTCCTCCGCGGCTTCCTCGGGATCGGTGATGTTCGGTTCGGCGATCTTTTGCTCACGCGCGAGCGGCTCAACAGAGGCGGGCATGTAATCCAATACGCGTTCAAGACTCACGCAGGCTGCAATTACCTGCGAACTGGCGGGAGCGGAGCTAGGCGCCGTAGCTCTTCGTGAATTTCTTGCGCGAATCGGTCTCACCCGGAGCGGGATCGCCGGCCGTGGGCGGAGCGCTCGCTGCGCTCTCCTGAACCGGGGCACTCTCCGCCGGAACAGGGCCTGGTCTTTCTTGCTGCGCCCCCGTCTCTGCTCGCGCGCTTCCGCTGCCGGCGCTGCTTTGCGAGACTTCCACAAATGCCATCTGCAAATTCGAGAGCGAATTGCGGAGGACAGTCGCTTCTTCGTTGCTCAAGTTGCCGCGCGTCTTCTCCTGGATCATCGCGAGCTGATCGATGAACATACGCGCCAGCTCCAGGTTCACCTCTCCCTCGCCAGTCTGCGGGTTTGGGATTTGCCCAAGAAAAAGCGCGGCGTTCTGCGCCTGCATCATCACGAACTCGATAAACCGTTGCGAGAGCTCGCCGGTTTGTGTGTTGGTTTGAACTTCGGCCATGACTATTTCCCTTTCGCGGTTTGGTTGCTGGATGGACGGACGGTGGCGAGCACATATGGCTGCGCCTGAAAGTATTTCGCTGCGACCCTTTTTACATCCTCGAACGTGACGCGTTCCACCGCACGTTCGAGTTCCTGGTAGTGGTTGAACCCGAGTCCGTAAAGCTCATCGAGCGCCGTCATATAACCCAACGAATCGTTGCTTTGATTCGAGATCTGCTGCTGACCAATCAATTTCTTTTTCGCCCGCTCTAGTTCTTCACTCGTTAGACCCTCGCTTGCGAGCTTTCGGATTTCGTCAAGCAAGGCGGTCTTCACGGGAGCCAGCTTCTGCGGATCGGTTCCGAGGTAGAATGTGAACATCCCCGGCACAAGCCCCTGCAACTGGCTGGAACCCACGTAATAGGCCAGTCCCATTTGGTCGCGAATACGGATGAAGAAGCGCGAGCCCAGATCGCTGCTGGCTTCGTCGATCAACTCGAGCGCATAATGATCCGGGCTGAACAAATCTGCGCCGCGAAATCCGACCATGAGAACTCCCTGCGCCTTTTCCCGGATACTCTCCACTTCAACCGTTTTCGGCACCGGCCTGCTTGGCGTCGCGTCAGCTAAGGCAAGATGGCCGGGCTGCATCGTGGCGAGCGTCTGCTCAAAAAGCTGCTTCACTTCGGACGCCTTGACGTTCCCGAAGACGGAGATCACACCGTTCTTCGCCACCAGATAACGATCGCGAAAGGCGAGCAGATCATGTCTCGTTAGGCTGGCGACCGCCTCGGCGGAGCCTTTGCCGCGAAGCGCGTACGGATGCTCCATGAAGAGCGCCTCACGCAGGATGTTGCGAGCGACCGACGTGAGCTGCTCTTCCTCATCGAGGATGGACGCGAGCTGTACTTCGCGTTCCCGCTCGACGGCCTTCTCCGGCATGGTGGCGTTCAGAAGAACGTCGGCCAGCAACTCGCCCGCGAGACGAAGATCCGGCTGCGTCACATCGAGCGAGACGCTGAAGCTGTTGTTCCCGGAATCGCTCCCGATGATTCCGCCAACTGCTTCAATCGTGTCAGCGATCTGCTCAGCTGTGCGCGTGGTCGTGCCCTTCAGCAGCGTCTTCGCCATGAGACGCGTGATCCCGTTGGTCTCGCGGGTCTCGGCGAGCAAACCGCCCCGAAAGACGGCGGTGATGGAGATGAGCGGGAGGCGCTCATCTTCCCGAACGAGAACGCGCAGTCCGGTCGAAAGCTCGATCTTCTCGATCTCCCCCGCCGCTCTGCTGTCCGCCACCTTTGCCTTCGTGCGTAACGCGCCTCTCGGGTTTAGCGACGTGACCGTGAGATTGTCCGTCGTGAGATAATGCGTAGCGACCCGCCGGATATCTTCGCTGGTGGCGGCCTGCACTGCCTCGAGATAGTCGCGCGTAAAATTAAGATTTCGCGTTAGGAACCAGTTCGAGCCGAGGTCCGACGCTTGTCCCCGCATTGTCGTCAGCGCTGCGAGATGATGACTGAGCGAAATCTTCTTCGCCTTGGCCAGTTCTTCCGCGGTCGCGCCGCTTTGCTTTAATTCGTCGATCACCTGCAAGATCAACTGCTGCGTCGCCTCGCGTTTCTGCGGCTCCGTCGTTGCATCAACTCCGAGCACACCCGGCTGACCCGGCGTGTAGGAAAAAGCGGAGAGACCAAAGGCGAGGCCGGCTTCTTCGCGCACCTGGCGGTAAAGACGCGAGCTGCGGCCATCGCCAAGGATCGTCGAGAGGAGATCGAGCGCCGGAACGTCAGGATGCGTGATCTCCGGTATGTGCCAGGCAAGCGAAAGCCGGGTCAGTTCCGTCGCAAATTCCTGGTGCCCTTCCCGCATCCCGAGCTGCTTCGGTTCATCGGGGACATAGAGCGGCTTGAGCGCCTTCGCTGGGTATTTCTCGAAGAACCCGGCGAGCTGTTCGTGCACTTTCTCCGCGTCGACATCGCCGACGACGATGAAGGTGAAGTTGTTAGGCACATAGCGTCGCTTGTAGTAATCGAGTACCTGCTCGCGCGTGAGCTGATTAAACATGTCCATCAACCCGATCACGGGCAGGCGGTAGGGATGCCGTTGGTAGGCAGTCGCGAATAACAGCTGGCCCGCCATGCGGTCCGGATCATCCAGCCCCATCGCGAACTCGCGCCGGATGACTTCCTGCTCTTTTGCGTATTCCTCCGCCGGAAGCGTCGAGTTCATCATCGCGTCGGAAAGGACATCGATGGCGGCGTTCACACCTGCTTTGGGAACGTCGATCCAGTAGACGGTGCGATCGAAGGACGTGTAGGCGTTAATGTAACCGCCCACGTCCTGCACCGCCTGCGCGATGACATTCGCGGCGCGCGTCTTCGTTCCTTTGAACAGCATGTGCTCCAGGATGTGAGACAAGCCCGCGCCGAGATGCTCATCCTCATCGATGCTGCCGGTCCCGCACCAAGCTTGCACGCTCGCGACCGGCGCGCTCTGATCCTCCTGCACAAGAAGAGTAAGCCCGTTCGGCAGCACCCACTTCCTCGCGGTGCTCGGCGGAAAGCTGATCGCTGCGGAGTTCCCGGGCGGAATGGCTTTGAGATGAGGGTTGGAAAGCATAAGAGCAGAGACAGCGCTCAAGGCGCCGCTTCGCTAGGAAGCTTTCGGCGCAGGCAGCGCCGGTGGCAACTGCGGTGCGACCGGCTTCTGCGGCTTGAACGGCTGCACGAAAGCTTCGTGAAAATCGTAGACGCTCTTGAAGTCCTCGATCGAATCCTCTTCCGTTTTCCCGAAAATGCCGGCACCGATTAGATTGAAAACCATGTGCCCAATGTCTTCGCAGCAGCGGATGCCCCAACAGGAAAGAACCGTCACAACCATGGGGCCAAATTGCTTCAGCGCATACTGCCGCACGCCTTCGAGCAACTCGGGGCCGGCCACATGGCGAACGGAAGAGCCTTTCAATTTTTTCTGCTGCTTGGTCGTGTAGTCGAGCGCGTCGCGCAGGAACACGTACGCCTCGCGGCTGTAGCGTGGATCAGTGGCCACGATCGAGTCGAGGGCTTCGGCGAATCCAATTTTCTGCATGAGGTTGTGCGCTCAGCTCTGAGCGCCGCGTATCATACGCAGCATCCGAAAGCGAGCAACTCATGCGCCCAGCCGCCCAGGCCTATCTATCTGACCAGATCGCAAACTCGCCGCTGCCCGGCGCTTCGAAATGGAAGCGGCGGCCGCCCGGAAAATCGAACATATCCTTCGTCATCCTCCCGCCGAGCCGCCTCACGTCGGCGAGCGCTTGCTCGAGTTCCGGCATGTAGAAGACGACGAGCGGACAGGAGGCGGCGTTCGTCCATGCCTCCGGCGCGGAGAAGAAGCCGCCTGCAGTACGGCCATCATCGAAAGCGACGTAGGCCGGGCCGTAGTTCTCGAATGACCATCCGAACAGCCCGGCGAAGAATCGCGTCGTGGCGTCAAGGTCACGCGAGGGCATCTCGATGTAGTCAATTGTTCGCGGAAGTGATTTGTGCATACGTCGTCGTTACTGCTGCAACTGTGCCTCGAGTGCGTCGAGATACACAGAAATCGGATCGCGCCGATGTCGCTTCTGTTTCGTCGCCAGCTCCGCAGCCTGGAAGTAATCGTGGAAAGCGCCACTCGTGCTCCGCGCTTGCGTCGCTTCAAACCAGTTCATGTAATCTTCGATCCCGCCCATCCGGCGATTGATCTGCTCGCGAGCACCGCGTGCCTTAGCCAGTCGTTCGCTGATCCGGTTTGTCTTGCCTCGCGCGAGCAGTCCGATGATCCGCTGATATTCCGTGAGAACGGGGCGATAGAGCGGATTGGCCCGCCCCGAGAGCAGAAGCAACTCTTCGGCAATATCACGAAATGCGTTCTTCGCCGCGGTCAAATGGACGAACGCCGGAAACTCTTCGAGCGTGTAATCTGTCGGGGCGCGATCAGCTTTGCGCACTTGCAGGTGGAGGACTTGCCCGAGCTGCCGCTCCGTCTCTCCACAATCAAGAAGACGGTAATGTTCGCTGGCGGCCAGTCGTGTAACGCTCGCGGTCCAAATTCGTTCCGTCTCCTCCGCATCTTTGCCCAATGCGGAGAAGTGGGACCGCAGAGCGGCCGCCGGATCACTTTCCGCCCGCGGCAGATCGGCGAGAAGCCGCGCGAGATTCTGTTTGGCCCCCGGCATCTCGGCAAGCGTCACGAGCAAGGCTGCGGAATATGCGCGATACACCACCCGCAGGGGGGACTCGAGCAGCGCCGGATTCTGCCTCAGGAAATCTTCCAGCGAGCTGATGTTTCCGCTAACGGCGGCAGCGCTCAGACCTCCCGCAATTCTTGCAAGATCGCGACCTCCCTCGAGCGCGAGCGCTCCTTCAAGTAGCCAATCGGGCGGTTCGACGTAAGCGACGCCCGGCGCGATATCCCACTGATTGCGGTAACTGATTTCGAGAAATACCGCCCGGAGGATCTCGCGTTCGAGAGTGCGCTGCGGGGCGTTCAAGTCGACCCGCAAGTCCAGCTGAAGTTTCAAACCAAAGCCCGTTTGGCCGAGATGGAGCGCCGCGGGCGGTGCTTCCGGCAGGTTGGCTTCGGGATAGTGCGCATTGATTACGATCGGCGTCCGCCAATCGTCGGCCATCTGTAGCAACTTGAGCGCGTTCTGTTTCGTCCGCTCCGCGAGATCGCAGATGCCGCCGCGCAGATGCGCGTCAGGACCATAGACGATGAATTGACGAGACGAGCTGACGCTGCGCGCCACAGGCGCAGCCGTCACCGACACGATCCAGGCAAGCAGGACGGTGTGCGAAGCGAGTAAGAGGCCAAAGCGACGCATCGAATCGCCACAGCATAGCGGAGCCGGCGAGCTTCACGCGAGGCCGAATTCGCAGCGCATCCGATCTTCACGAGGTGCAACTCTTCCATTGTCACGGTGTGTAATAGCCCGAAGATAATTACATTATGAACCTGAAGACATTTACGATCGTAAGCAGCATTGCGGTGGCTGCCTTGCTGGTTCCCGTGGCATCGGCTCAAAACCAGGGCGGCGGCGCTCGGTCAAACGCAAGCGCGATCAGCCCGTCCCAATTCTCCAGCGCTCGGTCGCACGCAACCTCGATCAGCCCCTCCCAATTCTCCAGCGCCCGCTCCTCGGAAATCGCAGCCCGCCCAGGCTCGTTGCAAAATGGCAGCGCCGGCTCGCGCTGGAGTAATGGCAACGGCAGCTCGCGCTGGAATGATGGCAGCGGGCGAC
>JACCTI010000400.1 GCA_013812515.1 Chthoniobacterales bacterium | reverse complement strand
ACGCCTGCAATCGGGATCATTGGCGGCAGTGGATTGTATCAAATGGAGGGCGTCGAGCAGCCCAGCGAGACGATGATTGACACGCCGTTCGGCGCGCCTTCGGATGCATTGATCGGCGGCGAAATGCATGGACGGCAGGTTTACTTCTTGCCGCGCCACGGGCGTGGTCATCGTTTGCTGCCGCACGAGCTTAATCATCGCGCGAACATTTGGGCGCTGCGTTCGCTGAACGTTCGCTGGATCGTCTGCGTGACCGCGGTCGGCAGCTTGCAGGAACAATACGCGCCGCGCGATGTGCTCCTGCCGACGCAGTTCTATGACCGGACGAGCCGCCGCGCGGAGCACACCTTTTTCGGAAATGGCATCGCGGCCCACATCACCTTCGCGGAGCCAATCAGCACCGGACTGCGGAAAATCCTTGCGGACGCCGCGCGTGAAGTCGGCGTCAAAGTGCACGACGGCGGCACTTACGTGAACATGGATGGTCCGGCATTCTCAACCCGCGCGGAGTCGGAGTTGAATCGTCGCCATGGCTTCGACGTGATCGGGATGACGAACTTGCCGGAAGCGAAGTTGGCGCGCGAAGCGGAGATCGCTCTCGCGACCATCGCGATGATCACCGACTACGATTGTTGGAAAGTGGAGGAGGAACCGGTCTCCGCGCTTACCGTCTTCGGTCACCTTCAGGCGAATGCCGAGATGGCGAAAAAGATTCTCGCGCGTGTCATCTCACGAATCCCGACGGAAGCGAACTGGCCCGAACACTCCGCGCTCGATCTCGCGCTCACGACCGAGCGCCAGCTCTGGCCGGAGGCAACGATCCGGGACCTCGGTCCGATCCTTAGGCGTTTCTGAACTCCGAAACTGGCACTCTTTCGCAGAAGTGAGTCGCGCGAAGTCGAAGCGAATCAGATGCCAGACTGGGCGCGAAGAGCGTGGTTAACGGGCAGATGTTCTAAGCCGCTATCGGAGTCAGCTCCGCGCGATGGCGACTGATCGCTTCAGCGAGGCGACGAATCTGTTTCTCGTCGTGCGCCGCGGTGACGGTGATTCGGAGCCGAGCTTCGTCCCGCGGCACCGTTGGATACCGGATCGCAGGCACCAGAAAGCCTTCGTGTTGTAGCATGCGCGAGAGATTGAGCGCCGCCTGTTCGTCTCCGATGACGAGGGGATGAATCGCGCTGCCTTTTTCGCGCGTCGATAAACAGGCAGCGCAGTGTTCCGCCATGCACTGACGGAGCACGGCCACGCGGGCCCAAAGCTTCTGCCGCCTCTGTTCCCCGGCTTCGCTGGCGAGGAACTCCACGGCCGCGTGTGCCGCGACCGCGAGAGCTGGCGGCGGCGCCGTCGAGAAAATGAACGAGCGCGCGCGATTCACGAGCCACTCGATCAGGGTGCGCGAACCGCAGATGTACCCGCCACTCACACCGAGCGCCTTGCTCAAAGTCCCCATCTGCACATCGATCTCGCGCGTCAGGTTTTCTTCCGCGGCCAGCCCGCGTCCGTTCGCACCGATCACGCCGATGGAATGCGCTTCGTCGAGGAGGAGCATCGCACCGAAACGCTTCTTTAATCCGATCAATGCACGCAACGGCGCCCGGTCGCCGTTCATCGAGAATACAGCCTCAGTGACAACCAAGACCCGCGCCTCAGGCCGCTCGCGGCGCGCCCAATCCAAATGACTCTCGAGCTTGCCGAGATGATTGTGCGGGAACACGCGAATCGTGGCGCCGCTCAGCCTGGCCCCATCGATGAGCGAAGCGTGGCAAAGTTTATCCAGCACCACGACATCCTGTTTGCCGACCAGGGCAGGTAACGTTCCCACCGCCGCCGCGTAACCGCTGCCGAAACAGAGCGCGGCCTGCGTTCCTTTCCATTTCGCCAGCGCCGCTTCCAGACGCAGATGCGGCGATTGGGTGCCGCTGATCAAACGCGATGCGCCCGCCCCGACCCCGAACTCGGCGACACCCGCAATGGCCGCTTCGCGCAGGAGCGGATCGTTGGCCAGTCCGAGGTAATCGTTAGACGAAAAATTGACGAGCTGTTGACCGACGATCTCGATCTCGGGACCCTGCGCAGTTCCGACCTCGCGTAGCTTGCGGTGCAAGGATTGCGCGCGGAGCGCTTGCAGTTGCTCTTGAAAAAAATCGCTCATGCGCGGCCCGACTCCGGCAGGTTACATCCAAAGGGCCCAGGAGAGAAGCGCGGCGGAATCGGTCCAGACGTTTGGCGTATTGTCGCCGAGAACAACGGCAATGACGTCTCGACCCGGGCGCGCGCCGCTCGAGATCAAGCAGTGTCCCGCTGCGTCCGTGTAGCCCGTTTTCATGCCGTTACAATATGGAAGTCGCTTGAGAACTTTGTTCGTGTTCTCGAGCTCGCGCGTACGGCCGTCAGCGTAACGAAAGACGAGATTCGGCAGGCGAACAATCGAGCGGATGGTCGGATTCGCATAGGCGGCACGGGCGATCAGGGAAAGATCGCGCGCCGTGGAGTACTGCCCCGGAATGGGCAGACCATTTGGGTTCATGAAATGCGAATTGGTCGCGCCTAACGAACGCGCTTTCTCGTTCATCAACTCTGCGAAACTGTCGAGGTCGCCACCAGCGTCGCGTGCGAGACAACGGGCCACGTCGTTGCAGCTCTTCACGAGCAAGGCGCGCAGCAGATCGATCCGTTGATACGTCTCACCGGCCTTGATGTTGAGCTTTGTCGGCTCCGCGTACGTGTCGATCGGCATCACCGTGACTGGCCGGTCGAGGTAACCGCGCTCCGCGACGACCAGAGCCGTGAGAAGTTTCTGGGTGCTGGCCGCGGCGCGTTGCGAATCCGCGTTCTTCTCGTAGAGAACCGCGCCTGTGCGCGCGTCGACAACGATGACAGCGGCGGCACGCGTCGCGGGCACCCCGCTGGAGAGTGATGCGGGCGGCGTCGGCTCCACCGGCAACGCCCGCGCTGCTGCTGGCATCGCCCGCACAGCAGGTTCCCGCCGAATTTTGCTTGCGCTCTTTTTCTTCTTGGCGGGCGCGGCGACCGCAGTCGTGCAGATGACGCAGACCAGCGTCGTCCAAACTCGCCACTGGCAATGCAGTGCGAGAGGCCGCGGGAACTTCATCGCGCAGAAGTTGCGTTACCGCGTCACCTTTCGCAAGGGACCCAACGAAGAGCGCGGCGCTATTTGCCGGGCCCGCGCTGAATCAGCTCGATCTCGTAACCTTCGGGCGCATCGATGAACGCAATCGCGCCGCCGCTGCTGTTCTGATGCGGTCCGTCCGAGAGCGGATAGCCCATCGCGGAGGAGTGTTTCGCGAAGGCCTCGATGTTATCGACCTCGAAAGCGAGATGGGTCAGGTCGGGTCCGACCACAACCGGGCCGCTCTCGTCGAATTTGCACAACTCGATCTCTTCTTCGCTCCCTGGCGCCTTAAAGAAGACCAGCTGCGATCCGCGGCCGGAAGTGTGCCGGCGGACTTCGTCCAACCCGAGCACATCCTTGTAAAAGGAAACTGTTTTCTCAAGGTCCTTCACGCGATAACGAGTGTGCAAAAGGCGTTTGATCATGCGGAAGGGTATCGTGCGGCCTGTGAATGCAAACCGCTTCTGGAAGTGTGTTAGCTCTGTTGAAAAGATTGCTCAGTAGATTGTCGCCCCGGCTGCGACGAAATTGCGGCGTCCGTTGTCTCAGCAGAAACCTCTACATCGATCATGCTTCCGTCTGAATTGACAGAAGCGTTTGATCTGCGCAGCGCGGACTTCGCGGCGGAATAGACCGACTAATTCGACACAGTTTCATGTGCGCCGATAGAAGCAGTGGTAACGAAATGACCGGAACCCTGCCACCGAAAGACAAGCACGCTGCGGTGATGCCGTAGGGAACACCGGATGATGTCGGTCGTGTCCTGCCAATTCTCCACCCGCAGGTCGTCCAGGGGAGAGAAGGCATATGCGGGCGTTGTTAATGAGACGTCGAGGCTGTCCGTACTGCTGACGCGCCAGGCTAACGAGGCTCGTTCGGTCCTCGCGTCGTCTCACGTCTGGGCATGCATAGACGGGTTTGAAATCGTCACGCGTTGGCGAAGGTAGGAAATGTCGGTCTCGGCGCTTTCGCTGGATGATTTGCGGCGTTTGGCGGTGGAGCGCTCGCTCTTTGTGCCGACGACGCTGCGGCGCGCCATTGCGCGGATGGGATTCGTGCAGGCCGACCCGATTCGGGCGCCGGCGCGGGCGCAGGATTTGATTCTGCGCCATCGGGTGAAGGCATATCGAGCCGGTGATCTGGAACGCCACTATGCGGCGTTGGATGTCGAGGAGGATTTCTTCGTCACCTACGGCTTCGTGACCAGAGCGGTTCAGGCGTCGATGCATCCGCGGCTGGATCTGCGCGTCCCGGCGGAGGGTAACCAGCGGTCGTCCGCGGCGCAGCGGAAAAAGGAGAAGATGCTTCTGGAGTTCGTGGAGGAGCGCGGCGCCGTGCATCCGCGCGAGGTGGAGGAACATTTCGCGCACGGCACGGTCCGGAATTACTGGGGTGGCTCGTCGAACGCAACCACGCACATGCTCGACGCGATGCATTACCGTGGCCTGCTCCGCGTGGTCCGCCGCGAGAACGGCATCCGGGTTTACCGCACCCATCGCCATGAACGGGGGCCGCTCGATGAAACGGCCCGCCGCGCGCAGATCGATGCGCTCGTGGACGTGGCGGTAAACATTTATGCGCCGCTGCCGGCCTCGAGCCTTTCCTTTTACGTCCGCCGGTTGCGCTACGCCGTGCCGCAATGGCAGGACGAAATCACCGGCGCTTTGCGGCGGGCGCGCGACCGGCTGTCGCAAGCGCGGGTCGAAGGCGTGGACTGGTATTGGCCTAACGAAGAGAACCCGCGGCGGGCGTTGGCGTCGGAAGCAGTGCGGTTGCTCGCGCCATTCGATCCGGTCGTGCACGACCGGACCCGCTTCGAGCTGTTATGGGGCTGGCTTTACCGCTTCGAGGCATACACACCAGCACCCAAACGGAAGCTCGGTTACTACGCGCTCCCGCTGCTTTGGCGCGATCGCGTGATCGGCTGGGGAAATCTGGCAATGGAGAACGGCAAGCTAACGAGCGAGCTGGGCTATGTCACCGACCAACCCCCGCGCGATCGTGTCTTCAGGCGCGAACTGGAGGCGGAGTTGGAACGCATGCGGGTCTTTCTTGGCGCGAAGGGTTAGCGCCCGGGTAGCCGGGAGCCGAGTGTGGAGTCTCCTCGCGGCGGTGCCCCGCGTTGCCAATTCCGACATCTTGGTTTGTTCAGGACCGCAGTAGTAATAGAGACATTGGGCCGGGAATGATTGCGATAGCGCGTAGCCCGAGTAAACTGCCGGACGTGACCACTCTGGGCGAGATCGAATCCGCCGTCGAACAGTTGCCTGCGTCCGAACAGGAGCAATTGCTTGTCCGGCTCGCGGCAAAGCTGGCTGCTGGTGACAGACACACATTTCCTGTCCGCGACGCTCATCTGCAACTGCTCGAGGAGCGTTTCGCCGCCTTCCGCGACGATCCGCGACAGGCTTCCATGTGGGAAGACGTCAAGCGCCGTTTCGAAGCAAGTCGCCGCTGATGCAGGTCGTCTTGCTCCGCGGCGCGGAGGCGGACCTGCTCGAGCTATACGTCCGTGCGGAGGAGAAGCAGATCGGCGCGGGTGATCGGCTCTACGGAATGGTGGACGGCGCCCTCACTCACCTCCGCAAGAACCCTGAGATCGCGCCCGTTTACCGCGGTGTCTATCGTCGTCTCGTGCTGCCGGCCTTTGGGATCGGAATCTTTTATTCGGTTGAAGCTGAGCGCCTGATGATCGGCGCCCTACTCGATTTGCGGCAGGATCCGAAGTCGATCGAGCGGCGACTGTAGGCTCGGCGCAAACAGAGAGAATCGCGGCTGGATATTTTTATTCTGCGTGCGCGACCACATCAAAACCGCCACGTGAAAGTCCCTTGGCTGGCGGAACGAAAGAGGTTAACCGGCAGTCTCGGCTTCGACGAGCTTCGCCAGCAGAATGAGCGATTCCTGCCAGCCGAGATAGCACATCTCGGCCGGAATGACTTCTGGGACGCCCTCTTGCACGATGTCCAATTCCGTCCCACACGAGACCTCCTTGAGCGTGATGGCGACCTGTATTTCCCCCGGCAGATTTGGATCGTCGAATTTGTCCGTGTAGCGAATGCGTTCGTGCGGGAGGAGCTCGACGTAGGTGCCGCCGAAGGAGTGGCTCTGGCCAGTGGTGAAATTGGTGAACGACATCCGGTGGCTGCTACCCACTTTGGCGTCCATCTCGTGGACCTTCCCGGTAAATCCGTTCGGTGGCAGCCACTTCGCCATCGCGTCGGGATCCAGGAACGCGCGGTAGATCTTCTCAGGTGCGGCATGAAGCACGCGGTGCAGTCGGATGGTGTTCGTTGGCATAACCGTTAACGATTGAGGAGCTGGACTGGGGCCCAGCTTCCGACGCCCAACGCCGTCAGCACGATTTCCACCGCTAGCGAGGCGAGAATAACTCCCATCACTCGGACCAGGATTGCAGCCCCCT
This sequence comes from Chthoniobacterales bacterium, assembly GCA_013812515.1. Classification (GTDB taxonomy): domain Bacteria; phylum Verrucomicrobiota; class Verrucomicrobiia; order Chthoniobacterales; family UBA10450; genus JACCTI01. The sequence continues at coordinate 4,621 of JACCTI010000400.1, read as the reverse complement.
CGCGCCCGATTACCCGCAAAACCAGATCGGAAAGAAGCAGAAGGATGTAGTTCAGCAACAGCACCACGAGCAGGACGACGCCGGTTTGGGCCTGCTGCGGCACCGTATAAACATCGTTATCCGTCAGCAGGATCACCGCCATCATCGCGCCCGGTCCGGCGATGGAAGGCACGGCCAGCGGAAACACTGCCAGGTCGCGGCCAGCCTCGGGCGACCCCGGGTTTGCATCTGCTCGCCCGAAAAGCATCTGCAGACCGAACAGGAACAGGATGATCCCGCCCGCCACTTTGAGCGAGTGCAGACGAATCCCGATGGCGTCGAGAATGATCTGCCCCGCCACTACCGCTACGACCAGGATCACTGCGGCATAGAGCGAAGCGCGCAGCGCAGTTCGACGCCGTTCCGTGCGCGTGAGCGATGCCGTCAACCCGGCAAAGAGCGCCACATTCCCGATCGGGTCGATCGTCGTCCAGATGGTAGCGAAGTCTTTGCTAATCTTCTCGAGCAACAACGGAGACATGCGTGGTTTGCGGCGAATGCCTTACACCAGCGGCTGATCAAGAGCGAGGCAAAATTGCACGCGTCGTGACGTCCTGCTCGCGGGTCGAAGAAGAGATTCTTCTCCTTCCCTCGCCGTCTTTCCGCGAAAGATTCATTCGGTGAGCCACTTCCCCATCGCGTCGGGATCCAGGAGCGCGCGGTAGATCTTCTCAGGTGCGCCCTGGAGCACGCGGTGCAGCCGGATGGTGTTCGTTGGCATGGTTCTGTCCTTTTGAAATGCGGTCGCGTTGCGATGCAATCAGAAGTCGACCGTGAAGCCCGACCGGGACCGATCTGCTTGAAGAATCCGGAGGCCTCGACGCCATTGACATCGTCGATGTAGGGTCGCAGACGATGGACCGGCTATTTTCAGCATTCGGGATGCAGCAGAGCTTGGACAACCAGCCGCGAGCCATCCGAGAAGAAATAGAGGGCTTCGGGGAAGATTACATTCTGTCTGTTCCGGAGGATGACCTCGTAACGGCGCTCGTAGAAAAAGGGAGATGGGATCCTCCCGTGCTCGGCGAACCATATATTGCAAGCGATCGAGAAGTCACGGTCCGAGAAACCGATGATTTCGGTCGAAAGTACGCTCGGAAGGTGTCCCAAATTGTGGTCCACATTCCATTCACCGGAGAAAAACATTTTTTCAGATGTCTGCTCCGAGCGGCGTATGGGACCCGCCGCAAGCAGCGGTGCACGAGAGTTACCTAGAGGTTCCCTACGAAGAGCGAGGGCTGACTGCGGATAATGTCCGCAATAGATTAGATGCGCTGCTGAGGACGACAAATTCCTACCTAATCCAGTTTCAACAGGCTGCCGCGCAGCACAACTCTACAATCGCCGACAAAATCCGGCCGTTCATCCAAGCAAGAAAGCAAAGGATTCTAGAACGGCGCAATGTCGTCGCGAGTATCGGGCTGCCAATGAAACGACGAGATGAGGCTCCGACGACATATACGCTCCCGGGGATAAGGCGGAAGCCGCAGATCGTTATGCCTCGTGTAACTGGTGCTCCGTTCGTTCCAGAGCCGACATTGGCCGAGAAAGAGTACGAAGGGATTCTTTCGATCATTCGAGGCATGGTCAGTGTAATGGAGCGAAGCCCGACTGCGTTCCGCCACCTACGGGAAGAAGACTTGAGGTGGCATTTTCTGTTTCAGCTCAATGGCCAGTACGAAGGCCGAGCCACTGGGGAAACATTTAATTACAAGGGCAAGACGGATATCTTAATCCGAGAGAACGATCGGAATGTTTTCATCGCCGAGTGTAAGTTCTGGAAAGGCGTGGGTTCGTTGACTGACACGATCGATCAAATCCTAGATCGTTATTTGCACTGGAGAGATACGAAGGCTGCAATACTTCTCTTCAATCGTAATAAGGATTTCACTAATGTTATCCGGCAGGTCCCGACGACGGTCGCGGCGCATGCCTGTTTCAAACGCGCGGCTGGACATCGCGGTGAAACTGAATGGAAGTTTGTGTTCCGCAATCGTGATGATATCAACCGCGAACTCATTCTTAGCGTGCTTGCCTTCGATGTTCCGCGCGAGCCATAGAAGTGGGCCCCTCGTAAACCGCCGGGCCGCCTCTTATCGGCTGGCGCACGCGGGACGCAAACTCCTCCGAGCTAAGCAGCGCGACTCGGAAGGGACAGCGACAATCATCATCCCGCTTCCTTAGAGGGAGCGGTTCAGGTCAATGAAAGGTCGGAGAAACAAACCGGCTAATGCGAAAAGCGAATCGAAATCAGTCGATTTCAAAAGCACTTTTGATCCTGATCGCCCCGCTGATTGGTGTGAGCTTCTAAAAGATGTTGTCGCCATGGCTAATTCAGGTGGCGGCACCATTCTGATTGGTGTTGCGGATGATGGGCAATGCACGAGCGGCTCAGCTGCCCTCAAGATTTTGCAAACGGACCCTGCAAAGGTCACCGACAAGATTGCAAAATACACCGGAGTGCAATTCGACTCCTTCACAGTTGATTCGGTACGGCGAGGCGGCCGTAAAGTAGCGATGATCACAATCGGCTGGGCGGATCCACCGATGATGTTCGAAAAGCCCGGCACATATACCCTCGAAGACGGGAAACAGCAGAAAACTGCGTTCGGCGCAGGCACGCTTTACGTAAGGCGCGGCGCTAAGAGCGAACCCGCTCGATCGGCGGACATCGCTCGTCTTGTCGAGCGCAACGTTCAGCAGGCCAGACGAGAATGGCTGGCAGACGTGAAGAAAGTCAGCATGGCTCCGAGAGGCTCGACCGTTTCAGTTCTCCCGCGAGGCGTAGTGCAGTCCAGCGATCCAGCCGCGACCCCCATTCGGATCACAGACGATCTGAGCGCGCCAGGGTATCAGCTAATAGACCCGGACAAGACGCATCCGTGGCGGCAAAAAGAATTGCTCCAGGAGCTGAACAAATCTTTGCCTACAAAGGTCAACACATACGATTTGCTCGCGGTCCGACGTCTCTACGGCATCGACGACGACGCCAACTTTGTTCACAAAGCCCGTTTTGCATCGGCGCAATACTCACCGGCTTTTGCCGATTGGCTCCTGAAGCAGCACGCCACCGATCCAACATTCTTTCAGAAGTGCCGCTCCTCTTTTAAGCCTGTGGGAATGGTTCATCCCATCAACGACGAGAGGTTGCGGTGGCTATCCAATTTCATGCAAGAAAGCGACCTTAGCATTTCCAAAACGGCGAAACGCCTCAAGATCAGTGAGGGGACGCTGAGCCGACTTCTAGTGGGGAAATACAAAGGTGACGTTCCCCGCATGCTCGACCGGATCGAAGCATATCGGCTCGAACTCAATAAAGCTGAATGACCTCTCATAGACGGACCCTCGTCGCTTTCTGCCCAAAAGGACGGGCGTTCAACGCAGCACGGGCTCCGCAACTCGGCGAAAAATATCAAACATCGATCAAGCGAATTGCCGTAGCCTCGCTAGCAGGATGAAGACAAAGCCAGCAACGAAGGTCGCCCGATCGGTCGAGGCGAAGGTAGAACTGACGGTGCACGCGCCGCAGAAGCGCGTCTGGGAAGCGCTTGTGAACGAGGCGACGCATTGGTGGCCAAAGTCGTTTTATTCGAGCGAGAAGACGAAACGCTTTACGATCGAGCCGCGACTTGGCGGACGTGTCTTCGAGGACTTCGGCCGCGGCGAAGGCTTCATCTGGTACACCGTGAATGGGGTGGAGAGCCCGAGCTCGCTCTCGCTCGTCGGCTTCATGGGACCGCCCTTCGGTGGGCCAATGGCTTCCCTGCTGCGCATTGAACTCAGCGCGCGCGGGCCTAACGAGACGAAGCTGGAAATCACCGACGGCGCTTTCGGACAGGTCGACGGCGCAGAAGTGGGAGCCGGCTGGCGGCAGATTTTTGACGATGGCCTGCGGGTTTACGTCGAGACAACCAGGCCGAAGCGAACGTGAGCGCTGCATCGCCTCAGGGCCGGCTGCGTGCCGCCACGCTGCAGGCGCACCGCGAGCGCATCGGCCGCGTCGCTCAGCATCTCCGGGAGCAACTGGACGAGCCGATCGACTCCGCGGCAGTGACGAAGCTCGCCGGCCTTTCCCTTCGCCAGCTCGAGCGGATCTTTGACCGGACAGTCGGCGAAAGTCCTGTCGCCTATGTGCGCCGCCTGCGCTTGGAACGAGCCGCCGCTCGTCTCCGCACTTCGGGTGCGACCATTCTCACGATCGCGATCGAAGCCGGCTTCGAAAGTCACGAAGCGTTCACGCGCGCGTTCCGCAAACGCTTCGGCGAGACGCCAACGGCCTATCGCTCACTGGCGAAGGCTTCCTTCCAGCCCCGCGCGCGGATGCAGCTGTGGCGTCACATCGCGAACGGCTTGCGCCGGCACATCGAGCTCTGATCACGAGCCTGCGCTCTCCCTCGAAGTTCCAGGCACGCTGCGCGGGTTTGCGCAGTTTGTCGCGGCCGCCTGCTTTGCGCTGGATCGCATCAAAGACGCCATCACATCCATCGGCTTTGGTTTGATAGACCAGGCGCAGCAGCTCGCCCAGCCGGCCTTCGCGTCCGACTGGAGCAAGCGGTATCAGCATTCCGGTCCGCGTCTGGAG
>JACCTI010000356.1 GCA_013812515.1 Chthoniobacterales bacterium | reverse complement strand
GATTTCAGGGGCATGGGCACCGAGGGCTATGACAACGTGAAAAAGAAGTTCGTCGGCACCTGGGTAGATAACATGGCCACCGGCGTCATGGTCTCGGAAGGCACCTACGATCCCAGTGCGAAAACATTCACCTATGAGGCCGATTGCGAACTAATGCCGGGAATGAAGACCCACGTGCGAGAAGTGATCAAAGTGGTCGATAAGGATCACCACACCTTCGAGTGGTATGACAACAGCCGCGGCCCGGAAGCGAAGATGATGGAGATTAGCTACACGCGTAAGAAATAGCGGCGCTCTTGCGGATTCAAGCGCTGACCGGCCCTTGCGCCAGAAGGATCGCTGCGCGACGGCACTGCGCGCGGCCACGTCGCTATTTGCCGATTCGATGCTATACTCAACGATGGCGAAACAATCCGGGGCTTCTTTCAGTCGTCGCGCCCCCGACAATATTACCGAAGAGTTGGTGGCCGTGCTCTCGTCCAAGGCTTCGTTCGAATTCAAGCCGCTCTTCGACATCGTTCTCCTCAACTTGCGCGAGCGAAATGCCGCCAGTGGCGGCGAAGAAATGCTCCGCCTGCGCGCCTATGAGAAACTGCAAGGGCTCGTTAGCCAGGGAGCCGTCGACCGGAAGGTGACGGGCGCCGTGAAAAAGTACAAAGGGGTCGCCGCGCGCCTCGCCGTCCTGAGTGCGGAGCAGAAAGTGTTGCGCACGGAGTGGGACCAGCGCGCTCTCGCCAAGGCTGCGGCTGCGAATTGATTTCTCGTTAGGCGCTTCCTCCTTCCTTCGTCGCAGGAAGGGGCGTTCGCCTTCAGGGGATCTAGGCGAGCTCCCTCTGAGGAAACGGAACGCCGAAAGTAGCGCGCGGTCTCCAGCCTTACGACTTTACAGGCGAAGCGCTGAAGAGCGCTTCGTGTCGGCCAGGGTCTCGCTTATCGCGGCCCTTGCAATTACCACTTCAGCGGACTATGACTCCGTTTCGATGGTTCGAGCGAATTGTCGGGAGCGCTTCACGGCTGCTGATTTTGATTTCGTCGTGCGCACGCTCGCGCGCTTGCAGTCCGACCATGTCTCGCTGGTCGATCTTTTGGGCGATGCGGAGACGCGCGACTTGATTATTGATCACCCGCGGCTCGTCGAGAGCATCCTGACAAACGTGCGGCATCTCGCGATCTCGCCCCAGTTTTACTTCTACGTCCTTGCGCGTCACGTCCTTCGGCAGGCGGGAATTAGCGGCCGCAAGCTGTGCGATTATGTCGCCTCACTCCTCGAGACCTTCTCGCGCATCAGTCACCTCGCAATCCCGCACGGGGCCGAGGAAGGCGGCCGGCAATATCTCTCCGACATGTTGCTCGCGCTGACCAAAGCCACGCCGGAACAGACTTTTCTCCTGCGCGCGCATGTCGGCAATTACTCGCTTTTTCTCAGCGGGATCTTTCATGAAAATACGAAACGCCGCACGCTGCGGGGCGGACCTGACCTGAAGTTCTACGAGCAGATCGGGCGCACGAATTATCAACTCGTCGCCTCCCATGCCACCGCGCGCCGCTGCGAGCTGAACGATGTCTACGAAGAACTGGCCGATCGGTTTCACGACGTGCGCCTCGCTTTGAATCAGCTTTCCGAGCAACTGCTGAATCTGGATGATGCCTCCTCGCCCCTGGTCCTGTGAACGAAACGCTCTTCAGCCAGATCCAGCAACTTTTTGAGCGCACCTACGCGCAGGTTGGGATCAACCTGGAAGATTGCCTGATCGATCGGGCACGTTGTGCGCAGCTCACCAAAGCAGCCGATGCTTCAGCGCGGGAACTGAATGAACTGGCGCGCACCTTTCTCCGTCGGGCCGACGATCAGCTTTACGTCGGGATCTACTATTCTCGCTGGTTGATCGAACAACTCGAGCGCCACGATCCGCGCTCCGGGTTGAACGACGCCAACATCCGCTCGCTCATCGCCTTTGTGGAAGAGATCAACCACGCGTTGCATGCCGCGCTCCAGTTCAAGCTGGGCGAACGTGAGATTTACTCAGAAGAGTACGCCCGCAATCTCGAACTGCAGGCGCAGGTCGACACTTACCTCGTGCTCCTCCTTTTCGTCGCGTTCTTCCGCAAGACGCAAAAAGTTTCGCGGACCGATCGCCGCTGGTTGCGCTTTCACCTCTTCGCCTCGCAAAATCCAGGCGCGTTCCACGATCCGAATCTGCGTGGCCGCTACCTGGAAACGAGCGGACTGGCCGCGAGCTACACGGAGTTTCTCGACACGCTCAATGGCATGCGTCGCCTTGATGAGATCCGGGTCTTCCGTTCGCTCGATTACGGAGCGAAGAAGGCGCGCGTCCTCGCCCTCACCGAGGGCTCCAGCGGCAGTTGCTCTCGTTAGGCAGAGCGGAGTCGCAGTGTTGCGCCATCGTCCGGCGGAAGGGTTGTTCGCGTCACGGTTTCTTTTTTCCGGCAGCTTCCGCCTGGATGGCCGCCTGCAATTCCGGAAGATGTTCCTGCACGCGCTTCTGAGCCATCTCCGCGCCTTTCTGGAGCAGCGCCGGCATCTTTTGCACCGTCTTGCGGCCGAGCGGTGTCTGATAAAAGGCGGTCAGCTCTTTCAACTCCGGCTCCGTGAATTCGCTCGTGTAGATTTTCACCAGGTCGTCTTTCATGCTCGCCCAGCTCATGTACTTGCCGAGAAAGGCTTTCATCTGCGTCTGATACGCAGCGATCGCGGGGTTTTGTTGGACCTGCATTTGCAACATTTGATCAACCGACTGGCCCATCAACTTTTCCATGTCCATCAGATTGAGGAGCGCTTCGGCCGCGGCGCGATGACTCGCTTCATCGGCGCGGGCGGTGAGAGGTTGGAGGAATGCAATGGTGGCGCAGAGAACGACAGTGAAGAACGATTTCATGGTCGTGATGCTGCATCGCGTCGCGGCGAAGTTCAAGACGCAAGCTGACGCGCGTCTTTTTCCGCGCCCGAAAGCAAGTTCTGTTTGTCGATGCGCACGGCGGTCGTTATAGATCGAGCATGTTCAGCCTCACCCTGCTCGGAAGTGGCAGCGCCGGAAATGCGGCGCTGATCATGACCGAGCACTGTCGGCTGCTCGTCGATGGAGGACTAAGCGCGCGTCAGCTTGTCCAGCGTCTCGCTCTCTGCGGCGTGGTGCCGGAGCAACTCGATGGCGTCCTTCTCACGCACGAACATGGCGACCATGTCTGCGGGCTGGATGTGCTTTGCCGCAAGTTTCACGTCCCGATTTACTGCAACTCTCTGACCGCGGAAGCGATCCGGTGCGGCCCGCTCGCCGCGCATCGGAATTGGCGGCTCTTCCGCACCGGCGCGGAGTTTGCGATCTGCGATATCACCGTGCAGACGTTCCCGGTGCCGCACGACGCGGTGGAGCCGGTCGGTTACGCCTTCCATGCCGGACGCGCCGGGCTCGGGTTCATCACCGATCTCGGTTATGCGACGAAGATGTTAGTCGAGCGTTTGCGCCAGGTGCACACCCTCGTGATCGAGACGAACCACGACGAGAAACTTTTGCAGGCGTGTCAGCTTCGTCCCTGGCCGGTGAAACAGCGGATTATGTCGCGGCACGGGCATCTTTCAAACAACGCCGCGGCGACGGTCATCGAGCAATTGTTGCCGGGGAAAATTGAGCGCGTCGTGCTTGGTCATCTCAGCCGCGATTGCAATACGCCGGAGCTCGCGCGCAATGCCGTGCAGGCGTTGCTCACGCGGCACGGCGGAAGACAGGTGGAAGTATATTGCGCAGTGCAACGCGAGATCAGCTCCCGGTTTCGTATCGGCGCAACGGTCGCCGGAGCGTTCCAGGCGTCGTTCGACGAGTCCTTCTTTCC
>JACCTI010000352.1 GCA_013812515.1 Chthoniobacterales bacterium | reverse complement strand
CCCCGGCTACAGCTTGTCGCGTCGCCGCAACGTCCCGGCCTTGCAGAACGTCACGGTGTTCCTGGACCACAACGAGCGACCTCTACGGCAGCGCTTCCGCCATCTCGCGGCGTGTCCCCGGAGCCGGCGTGCGCTGCTGCGGATCGTCGAGCGTCTTTACAAACTCCCGCGGCTGACGATTCCTCCAACTGCCCTTGTGGTAGACGTAACCGGCGATCAGCGGCACCGCCAGTGTCGCTTCGGCGTAGACCATCTGCTCCATCGCGAGGTCCACTTTTCCCCATGAGTTCGCTTCTTTCAGCGTCGAGCCGGAGAGGGCGCCATCGCGATCGTCTGCCACCGTGATCTGGATGGCGTATTTGTGCATCCCGACATCGAAGCCGAGGTAATCGCCCGCGACCACGGTGTCCTGCGCGAAATTCTTCGGGACGCCGCCGCCGATCATAAAGAGACCACTCTGCTTCGAAGCCAGTTTGCACTTCGTCAGCTCGAGAAAGTCTTTCGCGGAGTCGATGCTAAGGTGCGCGTCCGGGTTGTTCCATTGATGCGCGATCAGGCCGAACCCGGCGCTGCAATCGCTGAACGCCGGACAGAAGATCGGCACATTCTTCTCGAAACATGAAAGCACGAGCGAGTTCTTCACGTTCCCGCGCTTCTGGAGATAGCGCCCCATCTCGCGAATAAACTCGCGCGATGAATACGGCCTTGGCTCCAGCGAGTCCGCAATTTCGCCGGTGGTGGCGTCGCATACGCGCAGCTCCTCTTCGTCGATGTAGGTGTCGTAGATGCGATCAATCGCGAGCTTGCGGAGCGTCTCGTCGCTCATCGTGATCTCGCCTTTGTAATGCTTGAAGCCGAGCGCTTCGAAAAAGTCCTGATCGACGATGATCGCGCCGGTGGAGACGATCGCGTCCACCATGTTGTTCTGCACCAGGTCCACCAGCACCTGCTTCAAGCCCGCTGAAATGAGCGAGCCCGCCAGACACATGATGACGGCGCAATCCTTGTCCCGCAGCATGTCATCGAAAATGTGCGCGGCGCGTCCCAGATCACGCGACGAGAACGCCATTCTGCTCATCGCTTCGACGAGCGGGACAACGTCGTGCTGCTTGATATCGATGTGTTCGATCGTGTCGACGAGGAGGTCGGACTTTTTGGGATTCATGGCTTTGGCGATTGATTTTTCCAAATGGTTTCCTGAGACAACGAAGCATGCCGAAGGAGCTCGCGCGCGGGGCCTGGTTGCGAACTCCGGGGGGGAGGCAGCCGGTCTGTGCGAGGTCCCTCGCCGCCTGCGCGACTCGGGATGACAACGTTGCGCGAGCCGGACGCGAATCAAGTACGACTCGCGGAGCTAACGATCCGGATACAACCACTCCATGTAATCCGCAATGCCTTTTTCGAGCGAGTACTCGGGCTCGTAACCAAGCGCAGCACGCACAGTGGTCAGATCGGCCTGGGTGAAGTTCTGATAATGCGCGTGCGGGTTCTCGATGTAATCCGGCTCAAAGTCCGTGCCTAACGACTTGTTCAAAATTTGCACCATCTCGTTGAACGATCGCGGTTGGCCATAGCCGAGATTGTAGATGCCGCTCCGATCCGCCTCGAACGCGCGGAGGCAGCCTTGCACGATGTCCTTCACGTAAACGAAATCGCGCTGCTGCTCACCATGTTTGAAGATGCGGGGCTGCTCCCCGCCGGTCATTTGCTGCGCTAGATGGTAGACCATGCTCGCGGGGACACCTTTGTGCGCCTCCCGCGGCCCATAGACATTGAAGAAGCGCAGTCCCACCAGTGTCCAGTCCGCTGCCTCTGCGGCGGCGCGGCGTGCGATGTTGTCCATGATCACCTTGGAGAAGGCGTAAACGTTCGATGGCGCAGCGCTGCTTGCTTCGCTGCTCGCGGAACTCGCGTTGCCGTAGGTCGCGGCCGATGAGGCATAGACGATCCGCGTCTGTTCCGGGCGCGCGAAATCGAGTAAACGGCGAAAGCTTTCCACGTTGTCGTGCGTCTGCGCGAACTGATCGTGCAGCGTCGTGTCTGTGATCGAAGCCATGTGGAAGATGCCGTCAAACTTCTGCCGGCCGAACTGTTGCGCCCAATTCAGCTTCGCCAGATCTTGCGCGACGAAATCGCCGTGGTAGCGGGCGAGATTTTTGAAATCACCGGAGCGGAAATCGTCGATCACTGTCAGCCGCGCGTTCGGGAACTTCTCCTGCAAGGTGAGGACGAGATTCGAACCGATGAAACCGGCGCCGCCAGTCACGAGGAGGTTGAGGGAAGTGTCAGCGGAAACCACGAAGTGAAGATGCGCTCAGGCCTGAACGCGTTGCATAAATAATTCCTGAGCGAGCAAGTGCAAGCAGCTACTGCACCGGCTCGTGGCGCTCGGGCCCGGTCGATTCGAGAAAACGAGCGGAGCATGATGTAAACGTCCACGAAGCAAAGTTCGCGATGGTGAAATGCACCAGGCAATCTTCCGGCGACTGCAAAGCCCAGGCTCTTCCAGAGCAATCGCAGGTTCGGTCGTGGAGATGACGCAGTTGAATTGCGTCGCAGGGAAGGCGCCCTTTGGCCCGGCAAGACAATGTTCAGCCAAAGCGCGGCCGATGCCTCGCTGCTGCACGAGCGGTGATACGATGAAGGCGGTATTTGCCACACGCGGACCCAGTAAGGCTGGTTGGCCTTTAAGATGTAGTGCCGCAGACCCCCGCCTCGCGCGCGGCGACGAAGGTCGTTGTGTTGGGATCGAGCCAGGACGCGAGCGCGTTGTCTCGAGAAGTCTCCAGATCGAAGGCGCAGGTGTCGCCCAGCGCTATGATCGCTAGGAAAATTCGGAGATTGCGTCAGCGACCGTGCGGGTAGCTGGTCGAATGATGAGCGTTTCGTGACTTGGTTTCGGGTTCTTGGGGAAAGTGGAGAACGTGCCGCAAAACGGCTTGAGCAGGCAAGCGCAAGCCAGTAGATGTGGTGCAGTTCTTTGCGAGTTTGATCAGTGGATCGGCGCGAGAAATCCCGTGAGACTCGGGAGCAGTAGCGCTGCTGTAACTGGATACGACTTCCCATCAGCGGTCATAGACCGCCGCTACAGGCCAATCGTTCGCAACGGGGCGGTGAAGGCGGGAAGAAGGTGTGGGATCGGTTGAGAGTTGAGGGTTGAGGGGACCGGAGAGGTCTTCTTTCCCTCAACCAAAAATCCTCAACCTCCCCGAAGCCAGGAGCCAGAATATTTGTCCGGTTCCACCTCATTCGTGCCGCTTCTGGAGCGGCGGTCTGTGACCGCCGAACGTCTGCAGCCGTGGCACGACAAAACTTCTTCGCAAAAAAAGAAGAATGAGAGCTATGGGCTGCGCCGCGTGTTGTGCTGACGTGCGGTCGTTTCCTCTGCTTCTCACAACAGGAGGAAACAGGTATGGCGGCAGCAGTCATTGTCCATGTATGGGTGCGTGTTCTGGCACTTCCGGGGAATTGCGCGGGCTGGCAGCGTGCTGGTCGCCGCGTTCTGCGGCAAGGAACTTTGTCCGCTCGTATATCTCTCGGCGAGCGGCCACGGCGCGCCTCACAACGCTGCCGGAAGGTCGTTACGGGGGAATACCGCAACGAGCATGCCAGAGGCATGGGCTCCCCGGAATCTGTGTTCCTCGCGCTGTTGTTGACCGTCGCGCAGGTTTGTTCCGCGCAAGAAGGAACGAGGGCAAAGCTCTACGACGACGAAACTAAACCTGCGGCCGAGACAGAAGAGATCGTGGTCACGGCGACGCGTCTGCCGATTTCCGAGGGCACTTCGCCGGCCGCCATCAGCGTCGTGACGTCGGAGGAGTTCGAGGAACGACAAGCCCGTCGCGTCGCCGATGCGCTGCGCGACGTGCCTGGCGTGAGCGTGACGCAAACGGGTGCTCCGGGGCAGCTGACGTCAGTCTTCACGCGTGGCCTGCGCAGCGAGCACACGCAGGTGCTGCTCGATGGCATTCCGATCAATCAAGGGCTGCAAGGTGCGTTCAATTTCGCCGATCTCACCGTCGACAACATCGACCGCATCGAAGTTGTGCGCGGGCCGCAGAGCACGTTGTATGGACCACGCGCACTCGCCGGCGTGATTCAGATTTTCACACGTCAGGG
>JACCTI010000341.1 GCA_013812515.1 Chthoniobacterales bacterium | reverse complement strand
GATTCTTCCGCGCTGATCGCGCTTGTTTCTATGACGCGGACGTTTGCACCGCTGAGCGCTTGAATGAGCGCTGCGGGAGTTGCTTCATCGACAACCGCCAGCCGTGGCTGGGCCGTGCGGGTGAGATTCTCGACTTCAAAAGCGGTCAAACGCGCATCGACTGGAATCGCGCAACCACCCAACTGCCAGATGGCCAGGAGTTCCGCAAAGAACTCGAGGCGGTTGCCGAAAGGCAGAAAAACGCGATCGCCGGGTGTGAGTCCGTGCGCCTGGAAGCGCCCGACGCGACACGCGACCTGGCGTTGAATTTCAGCGCGATCCCATCGTCGACCGCTCAAGGGCTCGACCAGGTTTCCGACTTGTAATTCTAAGAACATCCGGTTCGGGAGGGACTAATTGGCCACAGATGACCACAGATTCAGAAGTGCCTTTTCCCATCTGTGAAAATCTGTGTTCATCTTTGGCCAAAGGTCTTCTTCATCGGAACCCGAGCAGCCCGAGAAAGAAATGCACACGGGCGAAGAAGGATGCCGAATCCTTTTCGGCCCAAATGTGAATGATGCTAAAAAAAGTCCAGACGCCGCCGGTAGCCAGAACGCGATGGGGGAATCTACGCCTCGTCTTCGCTCTTCGTTGCTCGCGCTGCATCGAGATGTAAATGCCAAGAGTGAGAAGAAGGCAATAGAAGAGGCGCGATTGCAGCGCCGCCCACATCGCGGCGAAGTCCGCGGTCACGAGCGGCACGTCCAGCCGGAGCCAGTGATAATACATGTTACCGAAGAAGGCGGCGGCGAAAACGGCGGCGAAAATGCGGAGCCTGGGTGAACCTTTGAAGTGCCTGGCGAACGTGGGATAGAAGAAGAAATTCACGAGCAGCTCTTTGAAGTAGTAGTAATAGCGATTCCAAAACTCGACCACGCTTTCCGCGAGGAGCGGTTTGTAGGTGTTTCGGAAAACATGGAAGCCGAAGAGGCGCACCCATCCGATGATAACGTGTCCGCTCGCGGCGAGCGCGAGCACGGCCCAGAGCAGTTCCGCGTAGAGGGCGATCCAGCAGAGCCAAACGGGATAAGCGCCGGGATTCGAGAACATCGCGCCGAGTCTCGGCACGGGCGGTGACAGTGCGCCGAAGCTGCGCAAGAGAACGTTGCCTTCCCCGAAAACGCAGCCGGCGAGGAAGGCTTTCGTGAGCGCCGCCATGCCCGCAAGCAGGAAGCATTTCACGCCCGCCAGCTGCGACTTCGCGAGGGCGGTTTCATCGCGGGCTTCGTAGGCGGTGAGGTAATCGAATCCTTTGCCATACGGCGTGTCGCTGCCGCCCCAAACCGGAAAGATGTAGAAGAAATGATCGCGCAGACCCATGTCCGCCATCCTGCCGCGCTGCGCGGTGAACATCATGTAGCCGACCCGCCACAACAAGAACGGCATCGCCATGATGCAGCCGATTGAGACGACTCCAAGCACGCCGTGTCCAGGACGCCGCATCCAGACGAAGGCGAGCAGCAGCCAGAAAAGCGCGTGAAGGCAAATCTGCGGATGCAGGCGGACGGACGCAGGCAACGAAGCGAAATTTCTCGCCGCGAAGAGACAGAGCAGGACAAAGCTAAGCAGCGTTAGTCCGAGCAGCGAAGAACTCATCCAATCCGGCGCGAAGCCTACCGCCCCTCCGGCGCGGTTCAGATTCCCGACCGAATGTTTCACCGCCGCGATGAGCGCACCTGCGCTAAGTAAGAGGCGCCGCCGTGATGGCGTGAGCCAGCGCAGAACTGGTCCGAGGGTACGAAGCCAGATCGCGATCGCTTTCGGCTCTTTGTGAAAGTGGCGAAGCTCGTGCCAACTCAAAGCCTCTCCCTGCTCATCGGGCCGCAGGTTATGGAAGGCCGCTCGATACGCAAGAGAGGTCAGTCCGATGCGCGCGCTTCCCAGATGCGAGCCCGAGCCTGTCAAACGCCGGGCGCGTTTGCAATCAGCGGCGAGCAATTGTACCGACCGCCGCGAGCAATCATGAGCTACATGCAACGATCGTCTGAACCGGCGTGGATGCGGCCGCTCTGGCTGGGATTGGTGCTTCTCCTCCTGCTCCTGTGCGGCGTGCGGAGTCTGCCGCCGGAGCGCGCTGGGCAGAAATCCGGCCAGCGCCAGGTCTATCAGGTGCCGAAGTTTCGCACCGTCGTTTTCCTTCTCGACAGCGTTGGCACGTCCGCGGCGTTCAATCCGGAGCTTATGCCGTTTGTCAGCTCGTTAATGACTTCCTCACTCTTCGGCGAAGCGCAGTCATGTCCAGGGAAAGCCACTTTTCCCTGCGTGAAAAGCATCTTCGAAGGGCGAACCGCGACGACAGGCACAACCCTGCAGGATTTTTCCGCGGTGGCTTCCAATCGAACGACGTGGCCGAACTCTCTCGCGGCGACCGGGCGACGGCTGGTCGTGACTTCAGATCACACGATCAACCGGCTCTATCCCGACGCTTTCGTGGATTCAATGAATTACGAAACGCTCCATGTTCCATTGCTGGAGCGGGACGCATACGCTTATGCCGCCGCGAGGAAGTGGCTCGACGATCCGAGCATTGACGTGCTGCTGCTCCACATCATCGGCACCGACAAGGTGGCGCATGAATTTCCCGTCGGCGGCGACATCTATCGAGCGAAATATCTGGAGGTCGATAATTTCGTCCGGGAAGTTGCCTCGCGCCTCATGCCCCGCGATTACCTGTATGTAATCGGCGACCACGGACACAATCAACTCGGCGGCCATACCGCAGACGCTGCTTACATCGCCCATGGGCCGCTGTTTCCACAAGGCCTCAATGAGAATTTCGGCGCGGCCGACATGCTTTTCCTGCTGAGTGTTCCGTATGCGCTGACGTTACCCGACAAGTACGAGGGCCATGTACGAACAGACCTGACTTCGCTGCCTAACGAGTTGCGCCAGAAGCTCCTCGAGGAGCAGGCGCGAGTCTGGCAGATCCCGACCGAGCGCCTGGCAAGCGACGATTTGGAAGCTCGGTTAAATCAGCACGTCAGCCGCGAGCGCGAGGAAGGCCGACGTCAACAGACGCTGAATACGATCTGGCGAGTGGGGCCATGGCTGCTCGCTGCGGCACTCTTTCTCCTGCGCGAGCTGAAGCCACGAAGCGAAAAACGAAAGAGGATAATCTGGTCGCAGACTGCGGCGGTTGGCCTGCTGGGACTGGCGATCGCGCTCGGACTTGTCGGCATTGGCTTCAGTGGAGAACTGGCGGCACTTGCCGCGGCTTGGTGGTGTGTTCATCAGCTTGGGATTGCGCGGACGGCCGGTGCGTTATTTCTCCTCGCGCTCGTTTGCGCGGTCGTATTCTGGATTATCCCAGTGGGCTTAGAATGGTTCCATGTGGGAGAACATCAGCCAATTGCCTGGGGGATTTTCTACCCTCTGGCGTTAGCGGTAGGGCTGGCGGTGAGCCTGACGAGAGGCGTGAGTCCCTGGCAACAACACGCGCCGCGCGTGTTGTTGGTTGTCGGGCTTATGTTGTGGTTGCTGGCGTGCTTCGGCCCATACAATTACGCGCTCACCGGTCGCGGACCAAAGGTTGTTCTGGGGATTTTGGCCCCACTGGCGATCCTCCTGGCGGGAGGTTATCGGACGTTCTTTTCCTTTTCGACGTTGGGACTCGTTGGATTAGTCCCGTTCGTCACTTTCCACACGTCCTCCTTTAACATTGAGTACCGGATTACCGATCGTGTCGCTGAAATGCCGATGCCTGCAGGCTTCGCACTTTCCGTATTAGCGGCTGGACTGGTCGTCGCTTCTCTCTATACCAATGGGGCGGAACGTCCCTTTTTCCTAGGCCCAAAAGCCGCCGTGGTCGTGATCGTTGGTCTCGTGGGCTGGCTGCTTGTTTGTGCCGGGCTGTTCCAGGTAGACTTCGGAAAGCTTCTGGGGACTTTGCTGGGAAGTCTGGCGTTGCTCAGCTTTTTTCAGCTTTTCCGACGCGCTGGGTTGTCGGCCACTTGGACTGCTCTTGCAGGCGTGATCCTGCTCTTTGCGGTTTTTCACCTTGTTCTAAACGGCTTCGCATTGAGCCACGTGGATTTTCGGTTCGCCGCAAACAAAATCATCTTATTTCAGGAGGAAGCGCTCCGTGCCGCGCAGCTGATCGTGTGGGCTGTGGTCAAATACCTTTTTGTTCTGCTGCCAGTGCTCGGTGTGCTGCTCTTTTCGCTACAGAAAGGGACGGCGCTTCAAATTTTGCAGCTGGGCTGCTGGCGGGAGTTGATGATTGTGCTGAGCGCGCTGGGCCTGGCGATTTTCGATGCACGCGGTGTGGACGAGCTTTGCGGCGAAGAAATCTACTTCTGGACCTTCCTGAACTTCGCACTTTGGATGTTCTGCCTGGCGAGCGCATGGGTGCATCGCCCGCTCAATCTGGAGCGGAGAGCGCCAGTGCCTTTACTTGCGGAAACATTGGCGCGCGCGACTTAGCGATTGCGCGCGCGAAAGCGACGCGCCACGCTTTGGCTGGATATGAAATCTGCCTACGAACTCGCAATGGAACGGCTGGAGAAGAAGGCGCCGAGCGTGACGCTGACGACGGAGCAGAAGGAGCAGATTGGCGAAATCGATTCGAGCTACCGAGCGAAAATCGCGGAGAAGGAGCTCTTCCTGAAGGATCAGATCCGAAATGCGCGCGGAGGTG